>DATEDS010000143.1:0-21737 GCA_035281565.1 Gemmatimonadota bacterium | reverse complement strand
TCGCGGCTGGAAGATGACCCTTATAAAGCATCCACGTTTGCGACGCTTCCCGGCTTTCGCGCTCGGCTCGCACCACCTCAGCCGGCGATTCCTTAAGGTCGACGTCGATGGGTTCAAGGCGGGAAAGCCTCTCGCGGAGATCCTCCATCTCATTCATTCCTACAACATGCACCTGAGCGAAGGGGATGTCAGCCCTCGCCGCACAGCCGCGCGTGGGCCCGGCCGGAGAAGACCTGGTCGTGGTCGATGTCCCAGAGCAGGGGTCGCTCGGGCGGAAGGACGAGCCGGGTCGCCCGGGTCAGGGTCTCGATCCTGGCCGACCCCGGCCCGGTCGGGACCCGCGCCTCGACCCGCAGGCTCCCCGTCGGAACCTCCCGGAAGCAGGTGATCCCGTCCGGTTGGGCGAGCCCCAGGAGGGTCTCGTTGACCCAGATCTCCTGGGGGCGCGACTCGCTGTGGCGGACGAGGAGGATCCCGTCCCGGGCGGGTCCGAAGCCCGGTATCCGCTCCCGGATCCCGCACGCGGCCAACACGCTCGTCGCGACGACCAGGCCCGACAGGGCCACGCGGCGGGCGCGATGCCGGAAGGAGGAGCGCGGTTCCATCAGCGGAACCTCAGACGACGGCCAGCATCCGGTCGAGGGCGACCCGCGCCTGGCGGGCGGTCTCGTCCTCGACCCGGACCCGGTTCACGACGTGGCCCTGGGCCAGGTTGTCGAGGGTCCAGGCCAGGTGCGGCATGTCGATCCGGTACATGGTGGCGCACATGCAGACGGTCGGGGAGAGGAAATGGATCCCCTTGTCGGGGTGGCGCTCCTTGAGCCGGTTGACCAGATGGATCTCCGTCCCGATGGCCCACTCGCTCCCCCACGGAGCCGCCTCGATCGTCTGCACGATCTTCTCGGTCGAGCCGACGACGTCGGCCTTGTCCACGACCTCCATCCGGCACTCGGGATGGACGAGAATCCGGATCCCGGGCTTCGCCTCGCGGATCCGATCGACATGCTCGGCGCGGAAGAGGTTGTGGACGGAGCACCATCCCTCCCAAAGGATGACCTTCGCCCTCTCGAGATCCTCCGGATCCACCCCGCCGTCTCGTGCGCGCGGGCTCCAGAGGACCATGTCCTCGAGCGGGATTCCCATGGCCTTCGCGGTGTTGCGCCCCAAGTGCTGGTCGGGGAAGAAGAGCACCTTCTCGCGCTGGCCGAAGGCCCACCGTAGGACGGCGGCCGCGTTGCTGGACGTGCACACGATTCCCCCGAGGCGCCCGCAGAAGGCCTTCAGGTCCGCGCTCGAGTTCATGTAGGTGACCGGCATGACCCGCCGGACGGGATCGCCGCCCAGCGCGTCCGCCAGCGCGTCCCAGCACTCCTCGACCTGGCCGATGTCGGCCATGTCGGCCATCGAGCAGCCGGCCGAGAGGTCGGGCAGGATCACGATCTGGTCGCCGCGCGAGAGAATGTCGGCGGACTCGGCCATGAAGTGGACGCCGCAGAAGACGATCGTCGAGGCCACGGCGTCGGCGGCCTGCCGTGAGAGCTTGAACGAGTCGCCGGTCAGGTCGGCGTACTGGTAGACGTCATCGCGCTGGTAGTGATGGACCAGGATGACGAGATCTTCGCCGAGCGTCGCCCGCGCCGCGCGGATCCGTCGGTCGCACTCGGCGGGCTCCATCCCGCGGTAGTCATCGAAGGGAAGGGGCGCGTCCGCCGCCAGGAGGACGCCCACCGTGCCGTGGCTGTGACCGCCCTCGAAGGGAAGGGTCCCCTTTTCGTCGCACTCGAGCGAGATCTCCTCGAAGATCTTCAGGTCTTCCATCACGCTCAGGCGCCCTTCACCTCCCTCACCTTTTCGGTCAGAGCGGGAACGATCTCGAACAGGTCCCCGACGATGCCATAGTCGGAGACCGCGAAGATGGGCGCGTTGGCGTCCTTGTTGATGGCCACGATCGTGCCCGAGTTCTTCATACCCACCAGGTGCTGGATGGCTCCGGAGATGCCGACCGCGACGTAGAGCCGGGGCGCTACGGTCTGCCCCGACGAGCCGATCTGCCGGTCCATGGGCAGCCACTCGTTGTCGCAGACCGGCCGGCTCGCGGCGAGCTGCCCCCCGAGCGCCTTCGCCAGCTCCTCGACGATCCCGATCTTCTCCTGCTTCCCGATGCCGCGGCCGACCGCGACGATCACCTCGGCCCGCGAGAGATCGACCTTGTCCTCGACCTCCTGGAAGGTGTCCAGGACCTGGGACCGGATCTCGACTCCCGACAGGTCCACCGCCTGGTCGACGATTCCGGCCGGGGTCTGGCCGTCGGCCGCGTCCGAGGCCAGGTAAGCGCCCGACTGGAGAGAAACCAGGTTCGGACCGCCGCCGGCGAAGACGCAGTCGGCGTTCAGCTTGCCCTGGTAGGGCTGGCGCACGAACACGACGCGCCCGTCCTCGAACCGGTGCTCGATCACGTCCGAGACGAAGCCGGCCTCGAGCTCGGCGGCCAGCCGCGGCACCCAGTCGCGGACCTGGTAGGTGTGGGGGAAGAGGACGAGCTCGGGAGTCTCGGCCAGGATCGCCTGTCGGAGGGCCGCGGTGAAGGCGTCCGGCGTGTAGGGGTCGAGGGCCGGGTCGTCGATCAGCCGGACGGCGGCCACGTCCCTGGCGGCCACCTTCTCCGCGGCGGGTCGGGCGCCCGACCCGATCACGACCGCCTCGAGCGGCTTCCCGAGCGTCTCGGCCAGCTTCTGGCCGCAGGCGACGACCTCGCTCGAGATCCCCTTGAGGCCGCCCGCGCCGACTTCCGTGACCGCCCAGATCGCGCCCGCCATCACAGCACCTTGGCTTCCTTCTTGAGCTTGTCGACCAGCTTCGCCGCGGCGCCGGCGGCATCGCCCTCGATCAGCTCGGCTCCCTTGGCCTTCTCGGGGACGTAGAGACGTGTCACCGCGACCTTCCGGCCCGCCTTCCCGACCTGGGCCTCCTCCAGGCTCAGATCCGTCGGGGCCAACTTACGGACCTCCTTCTTCTTGGCGCCCATGATCCCCTTCAGGGTCGCGTACCGCACGGTGTTGATGCCGGACTGGATCGTGAGGACGGCGGGGAGGGAGAGCCTGATCCACTGGAACCAGCCGCTCTCGAGCTCACGCTTGACCTTGATGCGCCCGTCCTTCGGCGGCTCGATCTCCATGATCAGGGTCGCGCTCGGCCACCCCAGGCGGGCCGCGACGATGATGCCGGTCTGGGCCCAGCCGGCGTCGTCGGATTGGAGGCCGGTCAGGACGAGATCCGGCTTCTCGGGCTCGATCGCCGCCGCGAGGGCCCGTCCCGTGGCGGCCGCGTCGCCGCCCTGGAAGGCGGGATCGGACAGGTGGATCGCGCGCGCCGCGCCCATCGCGAGGGCCCGGCGGATCGCCTCCTCCGCCCGGTCGGAGCCCAGGCACGCCACCACCACCTCGCCGCCGATCCCCTCCGTCTCCACCAGCCGCAGGCCGGCCTCGAGCGCGTACTGGTCGCTCTCGTTGATCTCGGTCGCGACGTCGGTCTCGACGATCGATGCGCCGCCCGCGTCGATCCGCAGGCGCGCGTCGCGCTCGGGTACCTGCTTGATGCACACCACGATCTTCAAGGCCTGTCTCCTGTCAGGGCACGTACGAGAACGGCGGTCTCTGTGGCCGGGACGGAGCGGAGCGGAAGGCGGCGAATCCGCCCTAAACGCGCGCGGGAAAATAGGTTCGGCTCCCCGCCCTGACAACCGCGGGGCGATCCGCGAGCGATCCTCCTAGATTGGCGGGATGCCGACGCTGGTGATCGCCCGGGACGACGCCCTTCTGGTGGCTTCCGTGGGGACCGGGGAGCAATCGAGGGAGTGGGTCGTGAAAACCCACCTTCGGGAAGCTGCGCCCGTCTGCCTGGCCAACGACCCGAACCGGCCCTCGCGGCTCTATTGCGGGACGTTCGGGAACGGAGTCTGGAGGAGCGACGACGCCGGGGATTCCTGGGTCTGGGTCGGTCAGGGTCTCCCGCGGGGGCGCGTGACGGCGATCGCGGTCAGCGCCCTCGAGCAGACCCCCGCCCACGGGCTGATCTACGTGGGCACGGACCCGAGCGCGGTCTTCGTCTCCCACGACGGTGGCGAGATGTGGGAGGACCGGCCCGGCCTGGACGAGCTGCCGTCCGCGTCGGAGTGGAGCTTCCCGCCCCGCCCGAAGACCCATCACGTGCGCTGGATCGAGTGCGACCCGCACCATGCGGGACGGATCTACGTGTCGATCGAGGCGGGGGCGCTGATCCGCAGCAAGGACGGCGGCCTGACCTGGGAAGACCGCACCGAGGACGGGCCGCGCGACGCCCACGTCATCCAGACCCACCCGCAGGCCAGGGATCGGGTCTACGCGGCGGCCGGCGACGGCTACTTCGAGAGCCGCGACGGCGGCGACTCCTGGGGACGCTGGGAGGCGGGCCTGAAGGACCGCTACGTCTGGAGCCTGGCTGTCGATTCCCGGGACCCGGACACGGTGCTGGTGTCGGCCTCGCCGGGACCGACGTTCGCCCACGACCCGAAGGGCGCGGAGTCCCGTGTGTACCGCCGGGCGCGCGGGGTGACATGGGAGCCGGTCATGAAGGGGTTGCCGCCGGCGCTGGGGATGACCGCCCCCATCCTCGCCATCGATCCGGTCGAGCCCGGAATCTGCTACGCCGCCTGCAATCGCGGCGTCTACCGCTCCGACAATGGAGGACACCGGTGGGAGCCGGTCGCGATCCCGTGGAGCGAGGAGGACGTGGGGCGGCGGGTCCGGTCGTTGCTGGTCGTGCCCTAGCGATCGTCAGACCGGAGTCGGCTCCTCCGGTGCGAGATCGCCGAACTTCTTCCGGTAGTGCCGCGTCCAGACCGTGATCGCGATCGTCCCGACGATCCCCGGGAGGATCCACGGCAGCAGGCCCACGATCCCCGCCAGGTCGTACTCGATGAAGCGCTGGATCCCGAACACGGCGAAGGCCGTGTGGAAGGCGATGCCGCCACCCAGCATGGACCCCAGGTGCTCGTACCAGTGGGCCATCCGCTCCTTCCGCTCCCCGCGGGCGTAGCGCAGCATCCCCGAGCCGACGAGGAAGCCGATCGGCGAGAGGGCGAGCAGGATCCACCGCGCCTCCTGGTCGAACGTGAGGCCCATGACGAGAACCCCCGCCCCGGCGAGGATCGTGAGCACGCCGACGGCCGTGTGGAGGGGGGTCCTGATCGGCGTGCGCTCGCGCCGGGACCGCATGACCCGGACGCCGTGCCAGACGGTGGCGAACGTCACGATCGCCAGATACCCCAGGAACGCCTCGAGGAAACGGAGCTGGCTCAGCACGGCGCCGATCCGGGCCGGGTCGTCGGGGCGGGCCTCCGGGTGCGTCCCGAACGGGCTTGCGAGCGTGAGGAGCGCGATCGACAGGGCGGTGCCGGCGACCACGTACGCGCAGATCATGAACACCGTCCCGGCGCGGATGTGGACCCGGCCTCCCTTTGGTGCGAACACGGGGATCCAGAACGCGACCAGTCCGGTGAACCCGGCCGCGACGTGCAGGAGGAGAAGGAGCCGGTAGAGGGCGTGCATGGTCAGGTCTCCTGAAGAGTGGGGGGCAGCCCGGACCGCCGTCCGGTCGTCGCCGCGAGCCGCCGCTCCAGCCGGACGATCGTTTCGTCGCACCAGGCGAGCTTGGCGGAAAGCGTGTGGAGTCCCATGCGCAGCGTCACGTGATGATGGAAGTCGTCCGGCGGCAGATCGTCCGGGTAGCCCGGCAGGGCCGCGAAGACGCCCGCCTCGATCGCCCGGAGCTCGGCTTCCCACGCCGCCAGCCGGGCCCTCAAGGCGCGCATGAACTCGAGCGTCCGGCGGAAGTCCCCGAACTCGTCCATGAACGCGAGCTGGGCGAGATAGGCGAACCGCTCGGCGCCCACCTGAGGCGGGCGGCCCAGCCACCGGAGGAGCTCCCCGTGGCCGGACTCGGTCCGCGTATAGACGCGCCGGTCGGGGCCGCGGTCGGAGGGCTCGGTCGTGCTCGAGAGCCACCCCTTGGCCTCCATCCGCTTCAAGGTCGGATAGATCTGCGAGAGCTCGGCCGACCAGAAGTGCCGGATCCCCTGCTCGAACTCGGCCTTGAGGTCGTAGCCGCTGGCCGGCCGGCGGAGGAGGCCCAGCAGGATGTGGGGAAGGCTCACCCCGGCTAGTATATCAGGCGCTATACATAAGTCAATATAGCCACGTCTGGGACACGACTCAGTTCCTTGACGAACTCAAACAAATTGGGTTAGGCTATGTCATCGATCTTACAACCCGGGAGGGGGTCGAGCGCATGGCCGAGGGAACCGGCGACCGGGTCGCGAGGGTCCGCCGCTTCAACCGCTTTTACACCGGCCGGATCGGGGTCCTCGACGAGCGGCTGCTGCAGAGCCCCTTCTCGCTGACCGAGGCCCGCGTGATCTACGAGCTCGCGCGGCTCGGGACCGCGACGGCCACGGAGCTCGGAGGCGAGCTCCGCGTGGATGCCGGCTACCTGAGCCGAATCCTCCGAGGTTTCCGCGAGCGCGGGGTGATCGAGCGGCGGACCTCCCCGGACGACCGCCGCCGGGTCCTGCTCTCCCTGTCGGTCGCGGGCCGGGAGGCATTCGCCCGGCTGGACGCCGCGGCGGCCGACGAGGTCCGGACGATGCTCGCCGATCTGGCGCCGCCCGAACGGGAGCGCCTGGTCGGCGCGATGGACGAGATCGAGGAGATCCTCGCTCCCCGTGCGCCCCGCCTGGAGCTGGTCCGCCCGGACGCCGGCGTCCGCCTGCGTCCACCGGGACCCGGTGACCTGGGGTGGGTCGTTCACCGCCATGGTGTCCTCTACGCCCGGGAATACGGCTGGGACCAGCGGTTCGAGGCCCTGGTGGCCGAGATCGTGGCGACGTTCGTACGGAACTTCGACCCGGCCCGCGAGCGCTGCTGGATCGCCGAGCGGGACGGGAGGATCCTTGGATCGGTCTTCCTGGTCCGGGACTCGGACGACGTGGCCAGGCTCCGGTGCCTGCTGGTCGAGCCCGAGGCGCGCGGTCTCGGGATCGGGACCCGGCTCGTCGAGGCGTGCATCGACTTCGCCCGGAAGTCGGGGTACCGGCGGATCGTCCTGTGGACGAACAGCGTTCTGGTCGACGCCCGGCGGCTCTACGAGAGGGCCGGCTTCCGCAGGATCCACGAGGAGCCCAACCGCGACTTCGGGAAGGGGCTGGTCGCCGAGACCTGGGGGCTCGAGCTGACCGGGCGTTGAAGACGGCACCGCTTCGCGGGTCCCCGGTGCGTTTCCGCTTTCGGCACCCCGCCTACCGGTGCCGCCGGAGGGCCTTCCGGAACTCGTCGAGCGGAAGCGCGTTCAGGACGGCCTCCCGGGTCACCCACCCTTTCCGCGCGATCCCGATCCCGTGGTCCACGTAGTCGAGCCTCTCGGGACCGTGAGCATCGGGATCGATGGCGAGCCGGATGCCGCGCTCCATGGCCGCCCGGTGCCAGCGCCAGTCGAGGTCCAGCCGATGCGGGTCGCCGTTGACCTCGAGCGCGACCCCCGCTTCCGCGGCGGCGTCCAGGATCCGCTCCATGTCCAGGTCGGCTCCCTCGCGGCGGTTCAGGACCCGTCCGGCGGGGTGGCCGAGGATGTCCAGCCACGGGCTCTCGATCGCGCGGAGGACACGCTCGGTCTGCTCCTCCCGGGGGAGGCCGAGCCGGCTGTGGAGGGAGCCGACGACCAGATCCAGGCCGGCCAGGACGTCGTCGGGATAATCGAGCCGTCCGTCGGCCAGGATGTCGACCTCGGATCCGGCCAGGACGATGAACCCGTCGAGTCCCGCGTTGACCCGATCGATCTCCCGGCGTTGCTCGCGAAGGCGGTCGGCGTCCAATCCGCCCGCGTAAGCGGCCGAGCGGCTGTGGTCGCAGACGGCCAGATACTCGTAACCGAGCGCCCGGGCGGCCTCGGCCATCGCCTCGATCGTCGCCCGGCCGTCGCTCCACTCGGTGTGGACATGGAGGACGCCGCGCAGGTCGCCACGCTCCACGAGGCGCGGAAGCCCGCCCTCCCCGGCCGCCTGGATCTCGCCCCTGTCCTCGCGCATCTCCGGGGGGATCCACTCCAGGCCGAGGGCGCCGTAGACGGCGGCCTCGTCGGCGCACGCGACCGATGTCCCGTCCTTCCGGAGGAGCTCGTACTCGTTGAGCTTCAGGCCCCGGCGCCTGGCAAGCCCTCGCAGGCGGGTGTTGTGGGCCTGGCTCCCGGTGAAGTACTGGAGCGCGAACGGGAAGGCCCCGGGCTCGACGACCCGCAGGTCGGCCGGGATCCCGCCCGCCAGGCGCACGGTGGCCTTGGTGTCCCCGCGGGCCGTGACGGCGGCGACGGCGGGCAATCCCGCGAACCGGTCGAGAACGGCCCCCGGGTTGGCGCTCGCGGCCACCAGGTCGAGGTCATGGACCGTCTCCATGGCGCGGCGGAGGCCACCCGCGGTTTCGGCCCGGAGCACCTCGGGATCCTCGCGTAGCGTGGCCAAGAGCCGCTCGGCGAGCGGCCGGGCCTCGGCGGCCAGCCAGCGACCCGTGTATGCGCGGACCCGCTCCAGGTTCGCGAGGATGGTCCGCGCCGTCTTCTCGCCGAAGCCCGGGACCTCGGCCAGCCGACCCGACGCGGCGGCCATCTCGAGGTCGTCCAGCGACGCGATCCCGAGCGCCTCGAACGCCACCCTGGCCCGCTTGGGGCCGAGCCCCGGGACGGCGACCAGGTCGAGGACGCCGGCGGGGATCTCGGCCCGCAGCCTCTCGAGGAGCGGGATCGACCCGGTCTCGGCGTAGGTGACGATCTTGTCCGCGATCGCGGCGCCGATCCCCGGAATCTCCCGGAGGCGACCCTCCGCCAGCACGGCGTCCAGCGGCTCGCCCAGCTCCGCCAGGGCGCGGGCCGCGTTCGCGTAGGCCCGCACCTTGAACGGGTTCTCGCCCTTGAACTCGAGGAGCCTGCCGATCTCCTCGAGGACGTCCGAAACTTCGGCGGCGCGCATCCGCGCGAACTTATCGCTCCAACGCCCGTTGATGTATCTTGAAGCCCGTCCCCATGCCCGATCCGCGCATCCTCCCCGAGCTCTTCCACCAGGCGGTCGCCCGCTACCACTGCCGGCCGATCATGATGTACAAGGCCGGAGGCGAATACGTCTCGATCCCGGCCCCCGAATTCCGGGAAGAGGTGGATCTGGCGGCGCACGGCCTGATCGATCTCGGCGTCGCCCCCGGGACGCGGGTGGCTCTCCTCAGCGAGAACCGGCCCGGCTGGGCGTTCGCCGACCTGGCGATTCTCTCGGCAGGCGCCTGGTCGGTTCCGATCTACACCTCGCTGACTCCCGACGAGATCCAGTTCATCCTCGAAGACAGCGGCGCGGTGGCGTGCTTCGTCTCGAACCAGGCGCAGCTCGACAAGGTCCTCGCGATCCGGGATCGCTGCCCCGCCCTCGAGTGCATCGTCACGCTGGACCCGATCGAAACGGGGGATGCCGGCGTCCACAAGGCACGGAGCCTGGTCGAGCGGGGACGCGAGGCACGGGAGAAGCGTCCGGACGCGCTCGACGAACGTCTCCAGGCCATCGATCCCGAGGATACGGCGTCCATCCTCTACACGTCGGGGACGACCGGCCGCCCCAAGGGCGTCATGCTGAGCCACCGGAACTTCATCTCCAACGTGATCGACTCGTTGAAGGCGCTCGCGATCCGCGCCGAGGACGTCCATCTCTCGTTCCTGCCACTGTCGCACAGCTTCGAGCGGACGGGCGGGTACTACATCATGATCCACGCCGGCGTCACGATCGCCTATGCCGAGTCGGTCGACCGGGTGATCGACAACATGGGCGAGATCCGTCCGACCGTGATGACGAGCGTCCCACGGCTCTACGAGAAGATGTACGCGGGGATGCTCCAGAAGGCCTCGGAGGCCGGCGGGCTCAAGAAGCGGATCGTCTTCTGGGCGAGGCGGGTCGGGATCGAGTACGCCGAGAAGGAAGTGGGCGGCGGCGGCGCGGGCTCCGTTCTGCGGCTCAAGCACCGGCTCGCCGACCGGCTCGTCTACGCCAAGCTGCGGGAACGGATGGGAGGCCGGGTCCGGTTCTTCGTCTCTGGAGGCGCCCCGCTCGCGCCGGTGATCGCCAAGTTCTTCTACGCCGCCGGGCTCCCGATCCTGGAGGGATACGGGTTGACCGAGACGAGCCCGGTGATCGCGGTCAACACCTTCGAGAAGATGCGGTTCGGGACGGTGGGCCCACCGATCGACAACGTCGAGGTCAGGATCGAGGCCGACGGCGAGATCATGGTCCGGGGCCCCAACGTCATGCAGGGGTATTACAACCTGCCGCAGAAGACCGCCGAAGTGATCAACGAGGAGGGCTGGTTCCGGACCGGGGACATCGGCGTTCTCGAGGACGGCTTCCTCACGATCACCGATCGGAAGCGCGATCTGATCAAGACTTCGGGCGGCAAGTTCATCGCCCCCCAGCCGCTCGAAAACGAGCTCAAGACGTCCCGGTACGTGAGCCAGGCCGTCGTGGTCGGGAACCGCCGCAAGTATGCCTCGGTGCTCATCGTCCCCAACTTCGACAACCTGCGGGCGTTCGCCCGCGACGCGGGCCTGGATCCCGACGATGTCGAGGGGCTGTTCCGGGCCGAGCCCGTCCAGGACCTGTATCAGGGCATCCTGGAGGAACTCAACCAGGGCCTCGCCTCCTACGAGACGCTCAAGAAGCTCCGCCTCGTGCCCGAGGAGTTCACGATCGAAGCCGGCGAGCTCACCCCGACCCTCAAGGTCAAGCGCCGCGTCATCGAGGAGAAGTACGCCGAGCTGATCGACACGATGTACGAGGAGGAAGTCGCGCTGGCGGAGTGATCGCCGGCTCGCGTCGCCTCCCCCGTACCCCTCTCTCCCTCCGACCCGACGCCCTCTCCGCGCTGTCCAACGCAGGGTACAGGTGGCCTCCGGGTGGATCGCTCCTGGGCCTCACGAGTGACCGGCTCGTATCATATTTGACGACATTTTTTGGCCCGATTCTCCGGGTGGCATACCCCCTGCCTTAGTTAACGGCCGCGAGTTCGCCGGTATCTCATTCAAGGGACCCACGCAGGGGATGTCGATGAGCGAGACCCACGTCCGAACCGCCGAGATCCAGAAGACCCAACTCTCCGACTCCGAGCTGGTCGAGGGGTACCTCGACGGCCAGGAGACGTGCTTTCGGGAGCTCGTGGGGCGCTACGAGGGACGCATCGTGAACTTCATCCAGCGCTCGATCGGCGACCGCGAGCGGGCTTACGATCTGGCCCAGGAGACGTTCATCCGGGTGTACAGGCACATCCATCGCTTCGACACGTCGAAGAAGTTCTCGACGTGGATCTATACCATCGCCTCGAACCTGGCCAAGAACGAGCTCCGGAACCGGTCTCGTAACCCGCTCGTCCTCTTCCAGACCCTGACGTCGAGGTGGGACGACGATCATCGGCCGCTCCAGTTCGAAGACTCCTCGATGCGCCCGGACGACCTGTTCCGGAAGCGCCAGCTCCAGGATCTGGTGGAACGCGCCGCCGAGCAGCTTCCGGCGCACCATCGCGAGGTCTTCATCCTGCGCGAGATCGAGGGCAAGTCGTACGAGGAGATCGCCGAGATCACCGACACCCAGCTGGGCACCGTCAAGTCGCGCCTGAACCGGGCGCGGAACCGCTTCGCCCAGATCATCGAGCCCTGGCTCGAGTGAGCCGCCGCTAGCTCCACCCGGCGGGGCTCCCCCGCCGATTCCACCCCGCCTTCCCGTCCGGGAGCCCTACGCCCGGAAACCCGCGTCCGGAACCTTACTGCGGGTGCGCGGTATGGAGAGCCGAGACCGCGCTTGCCATCATCTTCTGGACGTTTTGAACGGGTTTGAACTCATGGCGATTTCCCGGGGGGCCTGCCGAGATTTTCTCGACGATTTCTCGGGCTTCGTCGACGGGACCCTCGACCCGCACCGACGGTCCCTGCTGATCGCCCATCTCGATTGCTGCGAAGCGTGCCTTCGTCACCTCCGGGCCTATCGGAAGGGTGTCGCCGCCTTCCGTGACGCCGAGCCCGGCGAGCCCGCCCGGGGCCTCTACGAGCGGGTTGTCGAGCGGCTGGGGGAGGAGCCGGGGATCCATCCAGGGGCGACACCCGCCACGGCCATGGACCACGGCGTCCGACCCGCCCTGGGAGCGGTCGGCGCGGCCCTCGTGATGGCGGTCGTGGCCCTGTTCGTGATCGTCCCGCAGGCGGGCCGACTCGGCTCCCCGGAACGTGGCCCCAACCCGGGCACGGCGGCGACCCTCGGCGATGCCCCGACCTCATGGGCCAGCGTGATCCCATCGGCCCTTCCTCTCTCCGCGATCGGATCGGGCGCGACGGACGGCCTCCGCTCGGCTGACGCGCCCGCCCGGTCGCGGTCGGTCCGGACCGACATCCGGCTCGCCATCGACGAGCTGCCCGAGGTGCCGCGCCGCGAGGTGCGGGTCGCGCGGTTCGACGGCATGACGGGCCCGGTCCCGGCAAGCGCCTTGGGGGGCTGGTCTCCACGCCGTCCCCCGCTCGTGATCGATCGGGGCGCGACGGTCCATACGGCGACATGGATCGCCGAGGCGGCGCTCCGGATCCCCTGAGCGCGGCGGGTGCCATGGGCTTCGTTGGCACACCCGTCCGATCGCCGATACCTTCCCCTATCCTGACGCGCGCCTCCTGACGCCGGTCGGAGCCCCCGATGCCGAGCCTCCAAGCCGACGCCTATCTCGCCGATCCCGCCGCCACCCGGCTCGACGTCCCCGCGATCCTGATCGCCGGGGACGAGACGTACCTGGTCGACAAGGTGGTCCGGTCGGTCCTCGAACGGGCGATCACCGTGCCCGGCGCCGAGGCGTTCGACCTCGAGACCCACGACGCCGCCGACCTCTCCGAGACCGGGTACGAAACCCTGGTCGGAACGCCGCCCCTCATGAACGACCGGCGGGTGGTCCTTCTCAAGGGGGTGCCTCTCGTCTCCGCCGCCGTACGTGACCGTATCAAGGAGACGCTCGCGGCGCCGCCCGGGACCCTGTGCCTGATCGGGACGGGGACCGCCACCATGCGCGGTAATCTCTATCAGCTCTGGGAGAAGGCGGGGCTCCGGATCGTGTGCGACCTGCCACGCAAATCGGCCCGCTCCAAGCAGGTCGACTTCGATTACGAGCGGTGGCTCACCGTCCGCGGCAAGGCGGACTTCGAGAAGCGGCTCGACAAGGGGGCGGCCCGCGCGCTGGCCGCGCTGGCCGGCGACCTCCAGGCGCTCTACGCCGAGCTCGAGAAGGTCGCGCTCTACGTCGGCGGCGGACGTGAAACGATCGAGCCCGCCGACGTCGAGGCGGTCTGCACGGGCGGGACCATCGGGACCGTGTGGGAATGGTGCGACGCGGTCGGGGCCGGGGACCGCGAACGGTCGTTCCGGCTCCTCGGCGAGCTGCTCGAATCGGGCGAGAGCGCCTATCGCCTGGTGCCGCTTCTGGCGACCCACTTCTGCCGGCTCGGCGTCGTCGTCGAGACCGGCTCGAGCGACCCCAGGCGGATCATGGAGGCGCTGCCGGGTCGCTCGTGGTACGCGATGGCGAAAGGGTTGTCCGAACAGGCCCGACGACACACGCCCGACTCGATCGCCCGGGCGCTGGACGTGCTGGCCGAGGCCGACCGGATGCTCAAATCGACCGGACATCGGGAAAGGTTCGTCATGGACAGGCATCTGCTGGAGATCTTCGATGCGGCCGCGTAGCCGAGCCGGTTCGCTGACGCTGTTGTCCTTCCTGGTCGGAGCCCTCGTCGCGACGGGAGCGCGCGCGCAGGACGATCCCGGCAGACTGCTCGAGGACGGCCGCCGCGCGTTCGAGCGGGAACGGTACGAGGAGGCGCGCGACAAGCTCTGGGAGTATCTGGACGCGACCTCGAGCCTGACCGGCGCGGCCCGGATGCCCCAGGCCGAAGCGCTCTACATGATCGCCCTCATGGAGCCGGACGCGGCGGTGGCGGGCCGCCACTATCAGATCATCATCGACGAGTTCCCCGCCTCAGCGGTCGCGGACGACGCGCTCCATCGGCTGGCACTCCTGAACCTCGTCGAGGGGAAGACCGACCTCGCCATCCAGCAGCTCGAGCAGCTCCGGACGGAGTACCCGGTCAGCCGCCACCAGGCCGAGATCCCGCTCTGGATCGGCCAGGCGCGGCTGGCCGCGGGCGAGCCGCAGGTCGCGGTCGAGAGCCTGCTGGACGGCTTCGGACGGGTCAAATCGGCGAGCCTGCCGCGCGAGATCTCGATGGCTCAGCGGGACGCGCTGGCCGCCGAGTACGCTCACTGGCTGGCCCGCGCCTACACCGAGTCCGGCGACGAGGCGACGGCGATCCAGTACTACTCGCTCCTGACCCTCGACTACCCGGCCTCGCCGCAGGCCGCCGAAGCGCGGGAGATGCTGGCCGCGCGTGGCGCCGGCGCCCCACCGGGGGTGATGGCGTCTGCCGCGGGAGAAGGCCGGGCGCCCGAGACACCGGCCGGTCCGCCGCCGAGCCCCGCGGAGGCGCGGCCGCGCGAGGAAGGTCGGGTCACGGGCGAACCTCCGGCCCCGCCCGCAGCCGAGCCGACCACCCCGCCCGAGGGCGAGCCGGCCGCGGAAGGGGAGTTCGAGGACATCGCGGTCGCCGATCCGGTGGCTGCCGCCCCTGAGGGAGTGGGCCGCGGAGAAGGCCGGCGGCCGGAGACCCCGGCAGAGCCGGCCGTTACGGAGCCGGCCGTCGAGAGGGAGCCCGAGCCGGCAGCCGAGCGGGAGCCGCGAGCGGTCTTGGTCCAACCGATCCGTCCGTCCGCGACCCCGCCCGAACGTCCGGCCCCCGACGCCCGACCGAGCGAGGATTACGAGCCGCCCGCCAAGTTCGCCCCGGGCGGGGCAGGCGATCTGGTCTACCTCCAGGTCGGGGCCTTTACGAGCGCGACCCGCGCGGCCGACCTCTCCAAGCGCCTCAAGGCCGACGGGTTCAACTCAGCCGTCCAGGTCGCGGTCGTGGATGGCCGCGGGTTCTACCGGGTCCGGCTCGGTCCGTTCCGGGCGGCGGTCGACGCTCAGCGGATCGACCGGGACCGGCGCCGGCTGACCGAGCTCGGCTATCCCGTCGAGTCGGTGCCGGCCACGCGCTGAGCGGCGCCGTAGCGCCGAACCCCTCCCGCTTGTCCTCGCGATCCCACCGCCTCGCGGCGATCTGGTTCGCCGACATCGCCGGCTACACGGAGCTGTCCACCAAGGACGAGGACCATGCGGTCACGCTGGTCGAGCTCCTGCAGGAGGCCGCCCGCGAGGCCGTCCGCGCGGAGAACGGCAGGATCGTCAAGCACGTCGGGGACGCCGTTCTGGCCGAGTTCCAGAGCACGACCGGAGCCGTTCGCGCGGCGCTCGAACTGAAGTCGCGGTTCGCCCAGGCGGCCGGCCTGTCCGGCCGCGGGCCGGGCGTCCTCCGGATCGGGGTCCATGTCGGGGAGGTCGTGCCGTCGAGCGAGGGCGACGTCTACGGCGAGGGGGTCAACGTAGCTTCGCGCCTTCAGGAGTGCGCCGCGCCTGGGGAAGTGTGGGTCACCGAGGACGTCTGGCGGCAGATCCGCCAGCGGGCCGACCTGCGGTTCGAGCCCCGGGGCGAGCAGCTCTTCAAGGGGTTCACGGCGCCGATCCTCGTGTACGCTGTCATGGCCGAAACCCGGGCACCGTCTCCGAGTGGCGAGTCATCCGTGGGGGACGGATCGGGATCTCCCTCCGCATCGATCGCCGTCCTCCCGTTCACGAACATGAGCGCGAGCGCCGAGAACGAATTCTTCTCCGACGGCGTCACCGAAGAGATCCTCACCACGCTGGCGCGAGTGGAGGGCCTCAAGGTCATCAGCCGGACATCGGTGATGCGGTACAAAGGGACGGCCAAGCCGCTACCCCAGATCGGCCGGGAGCTGGGGGTGGCGAACTTGCTCGAGGGAAGCGTGCGCCAGGCCGGGCGCCGGGTCCGGATCACCGCCCAGCTCATCGATGCCCGCACCGACCAGCATCTGTGGGCGGAGAGATACGACCGCGAGCTCGAGGACATCTTCGCCATCCAGAGCGACGTGGCCCAGAAGATCGTGGAGGCCCTCAAAGGCAAGCTGACATCCCGGGAGAGGGCCCGGATCACGGACCGGCCGACCACGAACGTCGAGGCGTACGAGTGGTACCTGAAAGGGCGCTTCCTGATGGCGCGCCGGACCTCGGAATCGTTCCGCCAGGCCATGACCGCCATCGAGAAGTCGCTGGAGATGGATTCCGAGTACGCGCGGGCGTGGTCGGCCCTGGCGGCCCTCTGGTCGCTCATGCCGTACTACACTGGCGCCACGGTCGCCGAGTCCGCCACCCGCACCCGGGAGGCGGCCGAGCGGGCGCTCGAGCTGGACCCCGCTCTCGCCGAGCCGCACGCCGCCTTGGGGGCGGCCGCCCTGTCCGAATGGAAGTGGGACGAGGCGGGACGCGAGTATCGGAAGGCCATCGAGCTCGCCCCCTCGTCATCCATCGCGCACCAGTGGTACGGCAACTACCTCATGTTCCGGGGCCGGCCGGACGACGCCATCGCCTCCCACCGCCGTGCCGTCGAACTGGACCCCCTGTCCTTGCCGGCCCGGATGGCGTACGGGTCGGCGTACTATTTCGCGGACCGGTTCGAGGAGGCCCTGGCCATCCACCGGGAGGTCCTGGAGCTGGATCCCGGCTATGCGCCCGAGTATGTCAACCTGGCGGGGGTCCTGATCCAGCTCGGTCGGTTCGAGGAGGCGATCGAGGCCATGGAGATGGCGGCGAAGCTGGACCCCGACCAGATCCCGCGCGAATGGGTGGCCGAGTTGCGGGAAGGGTACGAGCGGGGGGGTGAGCGCGGGTTCCGCGAGGCGTACGTCGAGGGGCTCCGGCCTCAGGAAGGGGCATGGGCCCGCGATTTCAACCTGGCTGCCGGGCTGGCGAACCTGGGTCGAACGGACGAGGCGCTCGCGCTCCTGGAGAAGGTCGTCGACGAGCACCAGCCGATCTCGGTCCAGCTCGGCGTCCAGCCCTCCTTCGACGTGCTGATGGACGATCCGCGATTCCAGATCCTCCTCGAGCGTGTCGGAGTCGGAGCCGGGACCTCCGAGGAGTGAGTTGATCGACGAGGTTCCTCGCAATGCGCAATTACTTCGCGAGCGAGTCAGTGGCCGCCCGCTATGCCCGGGGGCGGCCCGAATTTCATGCAAGCGTGATCGAGAAGCTCAGGCCACATCTCGAGCCATGGCGGTTCGCTGCAGCTCTTGACATCGGCTGCGGAACCGGGGCCTCGGCACGACCGCTGACCAGCGTGGCCCGTAGGGTCGTTGGGCTCGACCCGTCCCTGGCCATGCTCGCCCACGCAGGTCGATCCCGAGCTGTGGACTATGTGGCGGGACGGGCCGAGGCGTTGCCGTTCGAGACGGGTTCGTTCGACCTGCTGACCGTCTCCTCTGCCTTCCACTGGCTCGATCGGGATCGATTCCTCGCTGAAGCCCTGCGGGTTGTCAGTCCTGCCGGACGACTCGTCGTTTACGACAACTTCTTCGCCAACGAAACGGAGGACGGCGGGGCCGAGGGCATCGGTTCGTGGTTGCGAGAAATCCACTGGAAGAGATACCCCTACCCACCCAGGGCATCTGTGGAGTTCGCACCTGGGGAAAACGTCGACCCCGGGTTTCGGTGCGAGACTCGTGATGAGTACCAGAATCTTGTGGAATTCACGAGAGATGGACTGGTCGACTACCTCGTGACGCAGACGAACGTGATCGCAGCCGTGGAGGAGGGCGACGAGTCCATGGATGAAGTGCGAGGATGGTTGTTGCGTGATCTCGCTCCCTTCTTTGAAGGCCACGAATCTCGACGCCTCATGTTTGAATGCCCGATCTGGATCCTGCGTCCGAGGTGACATGAGGAAGAGCCTTCTTCTCCTCGCGTTGATGATCCTCGCCACCGGCAACGCCGCATCGGCGCAGGAAAGCTCGCCGATTCTGCTCACCCGCATCACGAACGCCTACCCCGCGTGGTCGCCCGACGGTTCGAAGATCGCCTACATGTCGAACGCCGACGGCGACTTCGACATCTACGTGATGGAGCCCGACAGCGGAACGATCGTCAAGCTGACCGACGCTCCCGGTCAGGACGGCACGCCGGTCTGGTCGCCGGACGGAGCGCGGATCGCGTTTCGCTCGTTCCGGGACGGGCACTCGCAGATCTACGTCATGGAGGCCGACGGCTCGAATCCGCGGAACCTCTCCAATAGCCAGGCCCACGACGAGCATCCTTTCTGGACCCCCGACGGCCGGCGGATCTTCTTCGCCTCCGACCGGTCTGCCACCGCAGAGAACGACGAGAACGTCGACCTGTACGTGATGGACAACGACGGCTCGAACGTCCGGCGGATCACCTCGACCCCCGAGGTCGAGACCTACCCGACCCTGTCGCCGGACGGGACCCGGCTCGCGACCCGCCGCATCCTGGCCGATGGCAACTGGGAAGTCGTCGTCGTCGACCTCGACGGCAACGACGTCGCCAATCTCTCGAACCATCCCGGGTTCGACGGCTGGCCGGCATGGTCGCCGGACGGCTCGCGGCTCGTCTTCGCATCCGAGCGCTCCGGATCGTCCGATCTGTGGATCGTGGACGGGGACGGGTCCAATCTCCGGCAGCTCACCGACGACCCCGCCGACGACCGTCAGGCGTCGTGGTCGCCGGACGGCAGCCGGATCGCTTTCGCACGCTACGTGTGGTTTCCGGACGAGCCCTTCTACGAGGCGTCGGAGATCCTGCTGCTCGACATGGAAAGGGGGACGGCTACTCCTCGACAGCCGCCTTCCGCTCCACGGTGAAGATCTTGTTCACGATCTTCCACTCGCCGTCGACCTTGAGCAGCGACATGTAGTCGGTGATCAGGGCATCCGGGTAATCGAGGACGATCTTGGCGACGGCAGCATCTCCCGTCACGTCGACCATCGTGATCTCGCGGCGACGCTCGGTCTCGTTCTCGGCGGGCTGGCCGGGAGCTCCGGCGATGTAATCGGCCGATGTCCGGCTGGCGAGCTCCCCGTCCCGAATCCAGTACAGGTTGGCGACGTCGTGGAAGACCATCGCGTGGTGCGCCCCGTCGCCGGTCGCGTGGCCCAGCAGATAGTGTTCGAGGGCGGCCCGGATGGCCGCTTCCTCGGTACCGGCCTGGGCGCGGGCTGGAGTGGCGAACGCCAGGAGGAGCAGCCCGGTGAGAATCGAGCGCTTCATCGCGGTTCTCCTTCTTCGAGGGAGGCGGCCCGGAGAAAAAGCTCCGCCGCGGCAAGACGGTTGGTAGGCCGGCCCGGCTGAACTGGAGCCCCGGTCCCGGTCGTCCTATCCTTCAACAACGATCGCAGTACCCGCGACCCTTATCCCCAGGAGGCACATGGCTATGCCCTCGACCATGGCCGGCTCGACCGGCCTCGCCGGCGCGACCCACGCGATCCTCCGGATCCTCGCCGGAGCGCTGTACTGCATGCACGGGATGCCCAAGCTGTTCGGATGGTTCGGCGGAATGGGCGAAGCCGGCGGCTCCGCGCCCCTGTTCTCGCTGATGGGGCTGGCCGGCGTGCTCGAGGTCTTTGGGGGGCTCCTGATCCTCCTCGGCCTCTTCACGCGTCCCGTGGCAGTGATCCTCGCCCTCGAGATGATCACCGCCTACTTCATGGCCCACCTCCCACGGGGGCCCGTCCCGTATCTGAACGGCGGCGAGCTGGCGCTCCTCTATCTGTCGGTCTGGATCTTCCTGGCGGGGAATGGCGCGGGGCCGTGGAGCCTGGACCGCAGGATACGGCGCGGCGGATCTCTGTAAGGGCAGGACCGGAAACCCCGGCGGGCCCTCGGTCGTTGAGGGATGATGGCCGAGGACCAGGGCTCGATCGGCCGCCCCTGACGAATCCCGTCCCTGCGGCAGGAGGGATCCCCATGCGACTCGCCATCCCCCTTTCGGTCCTGCTGACCCTTCTCGCGGCGGTTCCGGCATCCGGGCAGGACGCGAACGACTGGCGGGCCGACGTCGATGGGTTCGCCGCCCGTCTGGTCGATGCCGGCCTGGTGCCTGGAATGGGTCTCGCGGTCACGCGGGGGGATTCGATCGTCCACGTGGCCGCCTACGGCCTCGCCGACCAGGAGACGGGCCGGCGGATCGACCCGGCGACCGCGTTCTACATCGCGTCCAGCACCAAGGCACTGACGGCGACGGCGGTGGTTCTACTGGCCGATCGAGGGGAGATCGACGTGGACGCCCCGGTTACCCGCTACCTGCCCGCCCTCAGGCTCCAGGCGCCGCTCGAGGCGGACTCGGTCTCGATCGAGAGCCTCCTCACCATGACCCATGGGATCGAGGACGGCGGTCCCGTCATCCTGCGGACCGCGTACACCGGCGAGTTCACGCCCGAGCTCCTGATCGAGCTGCTGGCCGACTACGGGCCGGCCGAGTCGGGGCGCGCCTTCGCCTACGGCAACCTGGGCTACAACATCCTGGGCCTCGTCCTGGACCCGGACGACTCCGAGGGGTGGAAGGAGGTCGTCCGCCGCGAGGTGCTGGATCCGCTGGAGATGGAGGAGACGACCGCGCGGGTCTCGACGCTGGATCCGGAGCGGCTCGCCATGCCGCACTCGGTCGTCCCCGGCGAAGGCTTCCGGCGGGTGGCGCTGGCCAAGGCCGACGCCAACCTGCACGCCGCGGGTGGCCACTTCACGACCCCGCGCGACCTGGCGCGGTTCGTGGCGGCGCACGTCGGGGGCGGGACGCTCGAGGGCAGGCGGGTCTTCCCGGCCGCCGCCATCGCATCCACCCACCGGACCCACGCCGAGCAGGACCGCGAGTTCGGGCCCTTCCACCGCTACGGGTGGGGGTACGGCTGGGACCTTGGGACCTTCGAGGGCGACACGATCGTCCACCGGTTCGGCTCCTTCAGCGGCTACCGCTCGCACGTATCGTTCATGCCGGCCCATGGGATCGGCGTGATCGTGCTCGTCAACGGCGACGGCCCCGCCTCCCGAGCGGCCGACCTCATGGCCACCTACATGTACGACCGGCTCCTGGAGAAGCCGGACGTGGCGGACGGGTACGACGCGCGCCTCGCCGAGCTCGTGGCCGGCGCGGTCGAGTACGCGGAAGGACTATCGCGGAATCTGGCCGAGCGGAGGGCGCGGCAAACGCTGCTCCCGCACCCCCTCGAGGCGTACGCGGGCGCCTATGAGCATCCGGCGCTCGGGCGGATGGAGTGGCGGATCGTCGACGATCGCCTGGAGGTCTCGATGGGCGTGGCGGAGAGCGAGGCCGAGGTCTACGCGGCGGCCCAGGACCAGCTCCGGGTCGAGCTGACCGGCGGCGGGGAGGTGATCGCCTTCACGTTCCCCGAAGGCGGAGGACCCGCCGAGAGCCTCGAGTACAACGGGTTCACGCTGCGGCGGGCGGACCCGTGAGCTTCCGTCTTACCGATAAACGTCCTTCCGATGACCGATCTTGTGGATCGTCACGGTCCGGTCGCCATCATGGATCGCGTAAACAATTCGATAGTCGCCCTGGCGGAGCCGTCTTTGATCGTCCCGCCCGGCAAGTTTCACTGAGCCGCCGGGGCGCGGATCGTG
>DATEDS010000142.1:0-4549 GCA_035281565.1 Gemmatimonadota bacterium | reverse complement strand
TTCGGCACGCCGGGCAGGGGGCTCGCCCTCGAGCCCGGTCTCGTCATCGCGATCGAGCCGATGGTGAACTGCGGGTCGAGCACGGTCCGTACGCTCGATGACGCATGGACGATCGTGACCGTGGACGGAACGCTCTCGGCGCATTTCGAGCACACCGTGGCGGTCATGGATGAAGGGCCCGAGATCCTGACGCGGGCCGCCTAGGAGGGATTGGCATGAAGGTACGAAGCTCGGTCAAGACGATCTGCGAGCATTGCAAGATCGTGCGCCGGCGGGGGGTCGTGAGGGTCATCTGCAGAAACCCCCGTCACAAGCAACGTCAGGGGTAGGAGGGGAGCATGGCACGTATCGCGGGCGTCGATCTTCCGCGCGAAAAGCGCGTCGAAGTCGCGCTGACGTACATCTTCGGGATCGGCCGCACGTCCGCTGAGCGCATCCTGCGCCGGTCGGGCGTGGATCCCGACATCCGGGTCCACGCCCTCTCGGACGCCGACGTGAACAAGCTCCGACAGGTGATCGAGAAGGATTACCGGGTCGAGGGAAGCCTGCGGCAGGAAGTGAACATGAACATCAAGCGGCTGATGGACATCGGCTGCTACCGCGGCCTGCGTCATCGCCGCGGTCTGCCTGTCCGGGGGCAGCGGACGCACACGAACGCGCGCACCAAGAAGGGTCCGCGCAAGGCGATCCCGGGCAAGAAGCGGGCGACCGCGAAGAAGTAACCTCAGCGAGTCGGGAGATCCATGGCGAAGGGCGCGAAGAAGAAGAGAGTCATCGAATCCGAGGGCATCGCCCACATCCAGGCGACCTTCAACAACACGCTGGTCGCGATCAGCGATCTGGCGGGGAACATCGTCGCCTGGGGATCGGCCGGGAAGAGCGGTTTCAAGGGCTCCAAGAAGTCCACGCCGTTCGCCGCGCAGATCGCCGCCGAGAACGCCGCCAAGGAGGCGTTGAACCTCGGCGTCAAGCGTGTCCACGTGCGCGTCCAGGGGCCGGGCTCCGGGCGCGAGTCGGCGATCCAGGCCCTGCAGGCGGCGGGGCTGTCGATCCGTTCGATCAAGGACGTCACTCCGATACCGCACAACGGGTGTCGGCCGCCGAAGCGGCGCCGGGTGTGATACCGAAGAAGGAGAGCATCGAATAGCATGGCGAGACACACGGGACCCGTCTGCAGACTGTGCCGGCGCGAGGGGCAGAAGCTGTTCCTCAAGGGTACGCGCTGCTATACCGAGAAGTGCGCCATCGAGCGTCGCGCCTATCCGCCGGGTCTGCACGGACGGATGGCGGCCCGGCGGCGGAAGCAGTCCGAGTATGCCACCCAGCTCCGGGAGAAGCAGAAGGTCCGGCGCATCTACGGCGTCCTGGAATCGCAGTTTCGAAACTATTTCCAGAAGGCGGCGGCGACCCCCGGCGTGACGGGCGAGAACCTGCTCGTCATGCTCGAGCGGCGTCTCGACAACATCGTCTACCGGCTCGGGCTGGCCCCGTCCCGCAAGTCGGCGCGGCAGCTCGTCCGGCACCGCCACATCGAGGTGGACGGACGCCCCGTGGACGTCCCCTCGTATCAGGTCTCCCCGGGGCAGGAGATCCGCGTCCGCGAGAAGAGTCGGGAGATGCCCCTCATCCTCGGCGCGATCGAGAGCCGGGGAAAGGAGGGCACGCTGCCCTGGCTGGACGTCGACTTCAAGTCGATGACGGGACGCATGGTCGTGCTGCCGACCCGGGACACGATCCCGATCGCGGCAGAGGAACAGCTCATCGTCGAGCTTTATTCGAAGTAAGCCCGCAGGAGGATTTCGAGATGTCCATGAAGAGTTTCGTGCTGCCCCGCCGGGTCGAGAAGACCGAGAGCTCCACCGAGACCTACGGGGAGTTCGCGGTCCAGCCGCTCGAGCGCGGTTTCGGCCTGACCCTCGGCAACGCCATGCGCCGCGTGCTCCTCTCGTCGCTGGAGGGTGCCGCCGTGTGGGGCGTCCGCATCGACAACGTGCTGCATGAGTTCTCCACGATTCCGGGCAGCGTCAACGACACGGCCGAGCTGGTGATGAATCTGAAGCGCCTCGTCCTGACGCTCGCCGACGACGTCGACGAGACGACCCTCCATCTCCGCACCAAGGAGAGCGGGGAGATCAGCGCCGCCGATTTCGAGGACAACCCGCAGGTCGAGATCCTGAATCCCGACCTCTACCTGCTCACGCTGGATCAGAACCGGAAGTTCGCGATGGAGGTCTTCGTGAAGCGTGGGCGCGGGTACGTGCCCGCCGATCAGCACGACGACGACCGTCGGAAGGAGATCGGCTTCATCGCGGTGGATTCGATTTTCAGCCCGGTCACGCGGGCCAACTTCATCGTCGAGAACACGCGGGTCGGACGGCGCACGGACTACGACAAGCTGACGCTCCAGGTGACCACCAACGGCTCGGTGGATCCCGCGGACGCGCTGGCGGACGCGGCCGAGATCCTGCGGAAGCACTTCGAGTACTTCCTGTCGGTCGAGGAGGAGTCCGGCGAGATGGACACCGAGCTCGAGGCCAAGCACGACCGGCTGAAGGCCCTGTTCCTGCGCCCGGTCGACAAGCTCGAGCTGTCGGTGCGCTCCAGCAATTGCCTGAAGGCGTCCAACATCCGGACCCTGGGAGATCTGGTCCAGAAGAGCGAGCCGGAGATGCTTCAGTTCCGGAACTTCGGCCAGAAATCGCTCGAGGAGATCGCCGAGATCCTGCAGCGGCACGGCCTTCACTTCGGCATGTCGGTCGAGGGAACGCCCGAATCCGGCTACATCCTGAAGAACCGCGAGGAGCTGCGGAGCCTTCCCGAGGTCGCCTTCGAGTTCGAGGAGACCGATGGCGGCGACGGCAACGAAGAATCGGCCGTCGCGGGGGAAGACGAGGAGTAGGCATGCGACATCGGAAGAAGGGCAACCGGCTCGGCCGTGGCGCCGCGCATCGTACCGCGATGACCCGGAACCTGGTCACGAGCCTCTTCGAGCACGGTCGGGTCGAGACGACGCTCGCCAAGGCCAAGGGCGTCCGCCCGACCGCCGAGAAGCTGATCACGCTCGCCAAGCGGGGGGACCTCCACGCCCGGCGTCAGGCGGCGCGCTACATCCAGAGTCCGACCGTGCTCCAGGGCCTGTTCGATCACTGGGCCGGCCTGTACGCGGACCGGAGCGGCGGCTACACGCGCGTCCTCAAGGGGGGCTTCCGGCAGGGCGACGGCGCCGACATGGCGTTCCTCGAGCTGGTCGGTCCCGACGGGGGAACGGCCCCGCCCCCGCGTACGGTCGAGCCGGTCGAGGAGAAGAGGAAGTAGCCGGCGGGGCGGTCCGTGGCCCGGCGACCCTGGCCACCCTCCCGCTCGCGTTCGCGATCACGCTGTCCCTCGCCGTTTCCGGCGGGGCTTTCGCGCAGTCGTCCGTTCCCGACGCGCCCGCCCGCGGCGCGGCCGATCCCGTCCTGACGATCGTCGAGTTCGCCGACTTCCAGTGCCCCTCGTGCGCCCTCGCCTTCCCGGTCGTGGACTCGCTGATCCACCTCCACCCTGATCAGGTCCGGCTGGAGTTCCGACACTATCCGCTTCCGATGCACGAGCACGCCATGCGCGCAGCCCGGGCCGCGGTCGAGGCGGAGCGGCAGGGCGCCTTCTGGGCCTACCACGACATCCTGTTCCGAAATCCAGACCGTCTGACCGACGCCGACCTGGTCGGTTACGCGGATTCGCTCGGGCTGGACGCGGGGGCCTTCGCCGACGCGCTGGCCGAAGGGCGCCACGCCGGGCGCGTCGAGGCCGACCGGGTGTTCGGGACCTCGCTCGCCGTGACCGGCACGCCGACCTTCTTCGTGAACGGCTATCGGCTCGTGGGGACGCCGCCCATCTGGGTCTTCGGGCTGGCGCTGGAGGCGTTTAGGGAGGGGAGGGTGGAAAGCCGTCCGCTCGAGCCGCCCCGCCCGCCGGACGGCGACGGGCGGAACGACCGATGAGCGGCTACGCGGCCGACGCCTCTTCCGGGTCCGGCTGCCGGACGGTGCGGGCCTCGGTGCAGTGCGGGCTCAGGAAGACCTGCCGGACCTCGTCCCGCTCGGTGCACACCTGGAGGCGGAAGTCGCCCGTGTCGCGCACCTTGTACGTCACGATCGTCCCCGACCGGAAGTCGGGGTGACGCTTGAGGAGACGGCTCAGGAGAACACGCATGTTCCGGGTCTTGTACTCGCTCTGAAGCGCGGCGAGGTCAAAATTGGGCATGTTAGGCTCCCTCTGGCTATTGAATTGCTGGAAGCCGTTAATTTAACGCCTTTTAGGCGCACCGTCCACGGGGCCCGTACGGGCCCGCAGGCACGTGTCCGGATCCCTGCCATGGCGGCCGTCCTGGCTGCCATGCTGGCGGTCGAGGGAGGCCCCCTGATGGCTCAGGCGCCCGTCTGCGACGTCTGGGTCGTCCGCAACGCTCTCGCCACCCGGACGGCCTGGGAGGACGCCCTGGCGGCCGTCGAGCGGGTCGGATGCCGCCGGATCTACCTCCAGGTCTCGGGGCGCTGGGACGCCTTCT
>DATEDS010000141.1:0-6023 GCA_035281565.1 Gemmatimonadota bacterium | reverse complement strand
GATCCGGCGCGGCTCCGCGTTCGGGGCAGGTGGGCGAGGCGGACCCTCTCGTAGCGGGCCTGGGCGTCCCGGGCGGCCTCGACGACCCGCGCCGAGTCGCCCGGCGGCTGCGCGGCGGCGCCCCGGCTTCCGGCGAGCCCCGCGATCAGCGCGGCCAGGACCAGCTTCCGGCGCACGCTCCTAGATTACCGCCGGGCAGCCGGGCCGCCCACGAATCCGGCGCCGAGGTGTTGGGGACGTGGGTCGCCGCCGAAGAAAGCCGCACGAGGGCGGGGTCAGGACGGCCGTGCTGATCAGCGGCCTCGGTGGTATCGTCAAGCCCGACGAACCGATGAGCCGCTTCTCCGCACCCGTCCCGCGGCCGCGTGTCGCCATCCTCGCCCTGGCGACCCTGGTCCCGTTCATCGCCGAGGTCTCGCTCCCGGCGGTCGCGGCGACCTTTGCCCCGGCCACGGCGGGCGCCGGGGTCGCGAGCGACCACTCGCGCCACGCCGCGGAGCATCACCACCCCGGGTGCCCGTGGCGCGAGCGAGGACCGTGTCCGCATCGAGCCGCGGCGGAATCCCCGGGCGGCCCCGGCTTCGCCCCGTGTGCCGAGAGCCCGGCTCAGCCGGCCGACGGCACGGCCTTCCTCCCCAGGATCGCGGGACGCGTCGTCGGCTGGCGGCTCGGCCGGATTGTCCGTCCCGTTGAGCCGATGCCTCGCGGCGAGCTCACGCCCCTCGATCCACCGGCGCCGGAACCCCGGCCGCCCCGCGCTCCCTCCGGGCGCTGATCTCCGATGCGGCCCCGGCCGCGTGACGTGGCCGGGCCGAAAATCTCTCAATCCGATTCACCCAACGTCCGGAGGACATCGTGTCCAGATCCCGCATCGTTCCGCACCGTTCCGCCGCGCTCGGACTCTTCCTCTCGGTCCTTCTCGCGGCCGCTACGGCTCCGACCGCCCGCGCCCAGGAAGGCCACGACCATCACGGTCAGGCTCCCGCCGGGCCACGGTCACGCCACCTGGGAGACGGCCACTCCCACGAAGGCTTCCCCCATTTCGTCGACGTCTTCTTCACCCACCACGCCTACCTGGAGCGGAAGCTCCACCCGCGTCTCGACGCCACCTACGCCGAGCTCGGGAACGAGTTCGAGGGATCGGGAGAGCTCGCCTGGCAGTTCAACCGCTGGCTGGGCGGCGAGATCGAGATCCCGGTCGTGCGCACCGATCCGGAGGCCGGCAGCGGGGCCGGCGGACTCGGCGACGTGGAGCTCGCTCCCATGGTCGCGCTCTGGCAGAGCCCGGAGCGGCTGGCGATCGTGAGCCTGCGCTCCGGGTTCGCGCTTCCCACCGGCGACGAGCAAGAGGGGCTCGGCGCCGAGGGCTGGGGCTGGGAGCCCGGCCTACTCCTCTGGAAGGGGCACGGCCGGGATCGCCGGGGCGCGATCCAGGCCGAGATCGGCTACGAGCGGCTCTATGCCGACGAGGGGCGGGACGAGGAGGAGCTGGTCTACAATCTCGCCTGGTCCTACTGGCTCCCCTCCAACTGGATCCCGATCGCCGAGCTGAACGGCGTCACCCGGCTCTCCGACCCGCCTGCCGACGAGCACGAGGAGGAGGAGCCGGTCGGGGGCCTCGCTCTCGCCCACGGCGACGCGCTCGAGTCGGAGGACGACACCGTGATCGCGGCCGCGCTCGGGTTCCGCTACGCCTTCGCCAACGGCCAGCAGTGGGGCGCCGGGATCCAGCTCCCGCTCTCGGACACGGAGGGGTACGACTGGCGCCTCGTGGTCGGAGGGATCATCCACATCGAGTAGGGGAGATCCGAGAGGCTCTGCGGGCCGGGGGGAGCGCCCGGGACGTCGGCGGATCGAGTCACACGACCGGCCGCCTACTCGACGAGGAGCGCCCGCTCCCACCGCGCCCGCCGCGAGTCCGGAAGCGCCACTTCGAGCTCCAGCGCGTACGTCCCTGACTGGTGACCACGCGTGACGTCCGCTACGTTAAGCTCCCTCGCCAGGAAAACCGGGGTGCCGCGGGCTGTTCGGCCTTCAGGTGAACTGCATGCGGCTGAGATCAAACCCGTCGAACCTGATCCGGATAATGCCGGCGAAGGGAGACTCCTCATGGCCGCTTCGAAGATCCGTCCCGTCAGCGCCGACGACGCCCGGAAGTGGCGTGTCACGGTCGGTCCGTTTCCCGCCTCCCGAAAGGTGTACGTCGAGGGAAGCCGCCCGGATCTGCGTGCCCCCTTGCGCGCGATCGATCTGGAACCCACGTCGAGCGGGGACAGGATGGAACCGAACCGGTCGCTCTACGTCTACGACACCTCGGGCCCGTATACCGACCCCCAGGCCACCATCGATGTGCGGCGCGGGCTCGCGCCGATCCGCGACCGTTGGATCCAGGAGCGGCGTGACACCGAGACCCTCGATGGGCCTTCATCGGAATACCGACGCCGTCGCATAGCCGACGAATCGCTCTCGGCGCTTCGCTTTCCGAGCGCCCGCGCACCTCGGCGAGCTGTCTCCGGCCGGCGGGTGACCCAAATGCACTATGCGCGGCGCGGCGAGATCACCCCCGAGATGGAATTCGTCGCACTCCGTGAGAACCAGCGGCTCGAGACCCTACGCGGGACGGACCTCCTCGTTCACCACCCGGGTGAGTCCTTCGGCGCCTCGATCCCGCTCGAGGTCACGCCCGAGTTCGTCCGATCCGAGATCACGCGGGGCCGCGCGATCCTCCCAGCTAACATCAACCATCCCGAACTCGAGCCCATGGCGATCGGGCGGAACTTCCGGGTCAAGATCAACGCCAACATCGGAAACTCCGTGATCGCTTCCTCGATCGAGGAGGAAGTCGAGAAGATGGTGTGGGCCATTCGCTGGGGAGCCGACACGGTCATGGATCTCTCGACGGGCAGGCACATTCATGAGACGCGCGAGTGGATCCTGAGGAACTCTCCCGTTCCGATTGGGACCGTGCCGATCTACCAGGCACTGGAGAAGGTGGGCGGAATCGCAGAGGAGCTCACCTGGGAGATCTTCCGCGACACCGTGATCGAGCAGGTAGAGCAGGGGGTGGACTACATGACGGTCCACGCCGGCGTGCTTCTGCGCCATATCCCACTCACGGCGAAACGGACGACCGGAATCGTGAGCCGGGGCGGGTCGATTCTTGCCAAGTGGTGCCTCGCTCACCACCGGGAGAACTTCCTCTATACGCATTGGGATGAGCTCTGTGAGATCTTCAGCGCCTACGACGTGGCGTTCTCGATCGGCGATGGTCTCCGCCCCGGCTCGATCGCCGATGCCAACGACGCCGCCCAGTTCGCCGAGCTCGAGACGCAGGGCGGGCTCACCCGGCGGGCGTGGGCGTTCGACGTCCAGGTGATGAACGAAGGGCCGGGCCACATCCCCCTGCATCTCATTCGCGAGAACATGGAGAAGCAGCTCGACTGGTGTGACGAGGCGCCGTTCTACACGCTGGGCCCGCTGACGACCGATATCGCCCCGGGCTATGATCACATCACGAGCGCGATCGGCGCGGCGATGATCGGTTGGTTAGGCTGCGCGATGCTCTGCTACGTGACCCCCAAGGAGCACCTCGGATTGCCGGACCGGGATGACGTTCGCGAAGGGGTCATCGCCTATCGGATCGCCGCCCACGCGGCCGATCTGGCCAAAGGCCATCCAGGCGCCCAGGCCCGCGACAACGCGCTCTCCAAGGCTCGCTTCGAGTTCCGCTGGCGTGACCAGTTCCATCTCGGGCTCGACCCCGAGCGCGCCGAAGCGTACCACGACGAGACGCTGCCCGCCGAGGGCGCCAAGATGGCGCACTTCTGTTCGATGTGCGGCCCCAAGTTCTGCTCCATGAAGATCACGCAGGACGTGCGGGAGTATGCCCGCGCGCACGGCCTCGACGACGACGGCGCGATCGAGACGGGGCTTTCCGAGAAGGCGGCGGAGTTCCGCGAGGGGGGTTCGGAGATCTACAAGCGCGCCTGAGGGGTCGTCACTCCTCCCACGCCTCCCCGCGCCAGCACATCTCCCAGAACCTCCACTCATAGCGGCTGGAGAGGAGGAAGAGCTCGCGGAGACGGGCGCGCTTCTCCGGCGAAGCGTCCGCGGCCAGCCTGTCCATCTCCCCGCGAAGCCACTCGGCCGCAGCCTGGAAATCGACCGACGCGTACTGCTCGATCCAGTCGGCATAGCGCCGATCCGCGGGCCGCGCCTCCCCGGCGAGACGCTGCCCGATCCACGCGTATCCCCAGACGCAGGGGAGGAGCGCCGCCGTGAGCTCGTCCGGGTCGCCGCCGGCGGCGGTCCGGACGAGGAAGTCCGTGTAGGCGCGGTTGGTGGGCCACATCTCGGCCGCTTCGAGCTCGGCGGCCGAAATCCCGAAGCGGGCGGCGTAGGACCGATGGAGATCCATCTCGGTGTTGAGGGTGAGGTCGAGCGCGGTCGCGTACCACGCCATCGACGCGAGCCGGTCGGCCTTGGCCGCTCCCCACGCCAGGACGCGGGCGAACTCGATGAGATACCGGTAGTCCTGAACGACCCAGCGCCGGAAAACGCTCTCGTCGAGGTCGCCGGCGGCGATCCCCCGGACGAAGGGATGCTCGAGCTGGGCCTCCCAGTTCCCACGCGCGGCCTCGAACAGCTCGTCCGTAAACGCCATCAGCCGGTCGCCGGAGGAACGCCACGCCCCTCCGGCTCCCCGATCCCCGGCCAGCCGTCGGCTCTGCCGTAGGCCAGCTCCCAGAACGCGATCTCGTAACGGACCGTCGTCTCGAAGACCTCCGCCATCCGGGCCCGCTCGGCCTCGCCGGCCTCCCGCCCGAGCCCGTCCAGCTCCGTCTCGAGCCAAGCGACCCAGCCCGCGAACGGCTCGCCGGCCCACTTCTCGACGAATCCGATCCACGGAGAGCCGGGATCGATCCCCGCCTTGACCACCTTCCAGGAATCGTGGTACGCCTTCTCGGCCACGTAGAGCAGGGTGAACCCCTCGGCGTACGGGGCCAGGGCGCCGGTCGCGAGGAGGAACTGGACATAGGCGTGGCAGACGAAGGACGGCTCGACGCCGTCCAGGTCCACCCCGTTCGCAGCCGCCCCCTCGCGGAACAGGTCGAGCTCCCCATGGAGGGCCGAGATCGCCTCGGCCAGGGACTTCCGATGGCGGGCCGGGGCCCTGGCGAGCAGGATGCCCATGAAGCGGATGGCCGCCTCCACGAACAGGTAGTCCTGGCGCATCCAGCGGGCGAACGTCGCATCGGGGAGCGCGCCATCACGGGTTTCGATCAGGAACGGGTGGCGGAGCATCTCGTCCCAGAGAGGCCCCACCCGGGTGAGCAGATCGGCGGAAGTTCCCACTTCGTCCTCCCTTCGCCGGCATTATCCGGATCAGGTCGTGAGGGTGTCATCTCAGCCGGGAAAAGGCCCCAGCACCCCTGGCGCGGGCGAGTATAGGCGGCCGTCCTGGACGGCGCAGCCCGCAGGTGGCCGAAGTGGCGAGGGGACCACCCGAACCCGATGTTCCCGGCATGACTGCCTTCTCGCGACAAGAGCTCGAGGCGGCGCGGGGCCGCCGCGTGCCGGATCTGGTCCGTCCCGGCGTCCGGCTCCTCTTCGTCGGCATCAACCCCGGCCTCTGGACGGCCGCCGCCCAGGCCCACTTCGCGCGCCCGGGGAACCGCTTCTACGACGCCCTGTACGCGGGAGGGGTGATCGACCGGCGGCTCGACGTGCGCCACGGGTTCGACGCGCGCTCGCGATCGACGCTGCTCGACCGGGGGATAGGGATCACCAACCTGGTGAACCGGGCGACCGCCCGGGCCGACGAGCTGGGGGCCGATGAGCTGCGCCGGGGAGCGCGCGCCCTGGCGCGGAAGGTCGCGCGCTGGGAGCCGCGCGTCGTGGCCGTGGTCGGGATCACCGCCTACCGGACGGCGTTCGAGCGACCCGCTGCGGCGGTGGGGAGACAGACCGAGACCTTGGGGGGCGCCGGGGTGTGGGCACTCCCGAATCCCAGCGGACTGAAC
>DATEDS010000140.1:0-3229 GCA_035281565.1 Gemmatimonadota bacterium | reverse complement strand
GGTTGACGATGACTTCCATCGCGAGGGCAGGATCGACGTACAGATCCGGGCAGGCGGGATCGATTCGTGCTACGACCGGCCGCCCGGCCAGGATCGCGGACAGGCTCTCCCGGGCGAGTCCTAGGAGATCTCCGACAGGGGTCGGCTCTGGATGAGGCTCGATGATTCCCGACTCCAGCCGAGCCAGGGTGAGCAGGTCGTCGATCCGTCGGGTGACACGTTCGCGTTCCTGGGACAGTGCGGTCAGGGAAGGAGCCAGATCAGGTCGATCACGCAATCGCCGTTCGAGCGCCTCCATGCCGAGGCGCATCGCCGTCAACGGTGTCCTCAGGTCATGCGATACAGCCCTCAGGAGTGAAGTCTTGAGCTCGTTGCTCGCCTTCAGAGCCTCGAGATGCGTGGTCTCGGCCATCCACCGCTCGCGTTCGACGGCGAGAGCCATCAACCGTCCTGCCGACTCCAGAATCCGGCCGCCCACCGAGGACCCCGAGACGATCAGCACCCCAATCACCGCTTCACCGACCTGTAACGGAACGTACGCCATCCTTCCGCCGTCCTCCTCCGTCAGCAGGACCTCCCGACGTTCGGCGACCCCCGCGAGCGCCGGGTGCCCGGGATCGATCCTCCGAGAACCGATCGCGCTCACGAGCACGGGCGCCTCCGGACCCCGAGGGAAGAGGACGAGCCCCCCGCCCTCCGCGCCAATCGTCCTCAGGCACGTGGCGGTCGCGTCACCGACCGCGCCGAGACGGCTCGTAGACGTGAAGAGCCGGAAGCCGAGATCGTACAGTATCTGGGTTTCGGTGGCGCTCCGCTGCGCTTCCTCGGCCCGCGATCGAGCGCGGACGACCAGCCGGCTCGCAACCACCGACGTTACGAGGAAAGTGCCAAGGGCGACCCAGTTGGCGGGATCCGCGATCGTGAGGGTGCCGACCGGCGGAAGAAAGAAAAGGTTGTAGCACAGGGTTGCCGCCATGGAGGCGGCCAATCCCCCGCCCAGCCCTCGCCGGACCGATACGCCCAGGACGAGCAACAGAAACAGGAAGCCCGCGGTCGCGGCATTCGCAGCGGTCCACCGCCCGACCAGCGTCACCAGCACCGCGCCGAGTCCCGCAAGGATGAGATCCGCCGCCGACCCGCCCGACCGGGCAGCCTGGTGATCGCCACCTTTCATGAAGCTCATGTCAGGAAGAGGGTATCCGGGATCGGAAGGGGGGTCCAGGCCATCGCCCCGATGAACTGTCCCGGTCCGGACATACGCGGGAGCGCTGATGCGGCTCTTTCCGTACATTCCAAGGGACAGGCGGATCCTTCGAAGGAGACGATCGTGCGTCCCACCGACGTCACCAACCCCAAGTACTACCACCGCGTCGTGGACTGCCAGTGGGCGTGCCGCGCCCACACGAACGTTCCGGAGTACATCCGGCTGATCGCCCAGGGGCGCTTCACCGACTCCTACTGGCTGAACCGCGAGTCCAACGTCTTCCCGGGGATCCTCGGCCGGACATGCGACCGCCCGTGCGAGCCCGCCTGCCGGCGGACGCGGGTGGACGGGAAGCCGGTGGCGATCTGTCGTCTGAAGCGCGTGGCCGCGGACCACCGAGACCCCACCGACGATCGTCTCCCTGCGATCCCCAAGCGGAAGAACGGCAAGCGGATCGCGCTGGTCGGCGCGGGACCGGCCTCCCTCACCGTCTGCAACGATCTCATGCCGCTCGGCTACGAGTGCACGATCTTCGAGCAGCTCGCCCGGCCGGGCGGGCTCATGCGGATCAACATCCCCGCTTTCCGGCTCCCGGCCCGCGTCCTGGACGAGGAGATCGACATGATCCTCGACATGGGGGTCGAGGTCAGGTACAACACCCCGGTGACCAGCCTGAAGGCGCTGCTCGACGAGGGCTGGGACGCGGTCTTCATCGGCAGCGGCGCCCCCAAGGGGAAGGAGCTCAAGCTCCCTGGCCGCGATGAGGGCGCGGCCAACATCAACATCGGGATCGAGTGGCTGGCGTCGGTCCACTTCGGCCACGTCGACTCGATCGGCGAGCGGGTCCTCGTGATCGGCGTCGGGAACACGGCCATGGACTGCTGCCGTACCGCCAAGCGCCTGGGCGGCAAGGACGTCAAGGTGATGGCCCGGAAGGAGCGTCCCTTCTTCAAGGCCTCCCCCTGGGAACTCGAGGACGCCGAGGAGGAGCAGGTCGAGATCCTCGTCAACCACTCACCCAAGCGGTTCGTGGTCGAGAACGGTCGCCTGGTGGGGATGGAATTCGACCTCGTCTCGTGGCACGAGGGATCGAACGGGCGCCTCGAGATGGAGGTCCACGACACGACCATCCTACCCTGCGACGACGTCCTTCTCGCGATCGGCCAGGACAACGCCTTTCCTTGGATCGAGCGCGACATCGGGATCGAGTTCGACAAATGGAACATGCCGGTCGTGGATCGGACGACGTTCCAGACGACCCGTGAGGGCGTCTTCGTGGGCGGTGACGCCGCGTGGGGCCCGGAGAACATCATCTGGGCGGTCGAGCACGCACACCAGGCGGCGATCTCGATCCACAACCGCTGTCAGGGGATCCCATTGGAGGAACGGCCCGCCCAGGGCATGAACCTGATCTCGGCCAAGATGGGGATGCACGCCTGGAGCTACCACAACGACTACAACCCGGCGCCGCGCCAGAAGATGGTCCATGTGGACCTGGCCGAGCGGTTCCGCGAGCTGGACATCGAGGTGGAGACGGGATTCACCCCGGAGCAGACGGCTCACGAGGTCCAGCGGTGCTTGAACTGCGACATCCAGACCCACTTCACCACGAGCCTCTGCATCGAGTGCGACGCCTGTATCGACATCTGTCCGGTGGACTGCCTCACGATCGCGCCCGACGGCGAGGAAGAGGAGCTGAGGCAACGGCTCTCGGCGCCGGCCGAGAACCTGGACCAGGCGCTGTACGCGTCGGATCCGCTCCCTCAGACCGGGCGCATCATGCTGAAGGACGAGGACATCTGCGTCCACTGCGGGCTCTGCGCCGAGCGGTGCCCGACGGCTGCCTGGGACATGCGGAAGTTCGACCTCCTGATCCCCTACGCGGGCCGGCCGATCCCCGAACCCATCCACCGTCCGCTCCTCCAGATCTCGCTTCCGAGCGGCACCGCGGCATGAGCGCGCGCCCGGCGGGCCCCTCCCCCGCGCCGGTCCGCCCCGGCGCGCCGTCGCCGTGCGAGCCCGGCG
>DATEDS010000139.1:0-2003 GCA_035281565.1 Gemmatimonadota bacterium | reverse complement strand
GGTCCAGCCAGGCGACCGCCTCACGACCGCCCCGCCGGAAGCGACCGCCAGCCGGGCGCCCCTCTGGGTGGCGCGCTTCCTCGCCCTGGTCGGATTCCTCGACGCCGCGTACCTGACGGCGAGCCACTTCGCGGACTTGGGGTTGGCGTGCGGTCCGGGCGGGGGTTGCGAGGCGGTCACCACGAGTCGCTGGGCGACCGTGGGCTCCGTGCCGATCGCTGCGATCGGCCTGGGCTACTACGCCATGGTCAACCTGATCGTGTGGACGCCGGCGACCAACCTCACCCGGGGAGTCGTCCACATCCTCCTCGCCCTGACGGGCGCCGCTCTCGCCGTGTCGGTGTTCCTGTTCTACCTCCAGGCGGCCGTGATCGAGGCCTGGTGCCGCTACTGCCTGCTCTCGGCCGTCGTCACCTTGCTCCTCTTCCTCTCGGCGCTGGCCCTCCGCCGCTCCACGCCGCCGGACTGAGCAGCCGAGCGCGCGTTCAGCCGCCCGCCGCCACCGGGACCAGACGGTAGACCGCGAGCGGGCGGTCCGGTGCGCCGAAGGGAAGGTCGGTCGGCTCGATCCCCGGCGCCTCGGCAAGCTCCCGGAAGGTGACCTCGGTCAGGAGGATCCCCTCGCCGAGCGAGCGGGTCAGCTTCTCGAGGTGGGCCGCCAGGTTGACCGTTTCGCCGATCGCGGTGTAGTCGCCGCGCGTCGCGGTCCCGATCGTTCCCAGCGTGGCTGGGCCGGTGTGGATGCCGATCCCGAGGCGGAGCGGTGGGTCGTTGCGCTCCACCCGGCGCCGGTTGACGGCGTCCAATGCGCTCTTCATCCCGGACGCGCACGCGATCGCCCTCGAGGCGTGATCGGGTTGGTCGAGCGGAGCGTTGAAGTAGGCCATCAGCCCGTCGCCCATGAACTTGTCCAGCGTCCCGCCGCTCCGGAAGATCTCCTCGACGAGCGCGCTGTGGACCTCGTTGAGGAGCTGGACGACATGGTCGGGGGGCATCCCGCGGGTGAGCGTCGTGAAGCCGCGGAGGTCGCTGAACAGAACGGTCACGACGCGGGTCGTGTCGGGGACGCCGTCCGGCTGCTCCTCGAGGAGGCTCGCCACGCTCGGGCTGAAGTAGCGGCGCAGGCGGTCCCGCCTGGACTGCTCCGCGGCGGCGGTGGCGACCAGGGCCCGGAGGCGGGCAAGGACGTAGAGCGCGAAGAGCGTCACCGAAATGGACAGCAGGACCATCCAGGAGGTCCACTGGGTCGCCGGCAGATCGACCATCGAGGCGTACGTCAGGGAAAGCCCCAGTCCGACGGTTGCCGTGGCCACCACGATCCAGGTCGTCAGCGACATGATCGAAACCAGGATGAGGAGTTGCATGATGGCGTGCAGGGCGATCGCCGTGGTGAAGAGATCAGGCCCCTGGAAGGGGATCGACACGGCTTGGACCGCGAACACGAACGGCACGTCGAGGAACGGCACGACGAGGGGCGCTCGAACGGCCATAGCGTCCGATCGCCGGACGATCAGCGACAGAGCCAGCGACAGGACGAAGTACCCGGCGATGAGCGCCGTTCCGGGATTGGCCTCCCACGCCCGTATCCCATAGACCATCACCAGCGCGTTGCATAGGAAAAGCCCCACGACCACGGCGCGGAGAGCCGTCATTCGGCGGCCGTTCCGCTGGCGCTCGGCGCGCAGGATCCGCTCGTGGACGGCGTTCCGGTCCGGCTCCGCCAATCATCCCTCCGGGAACAGCACGGCCCGGTCTTCGAGACGGCCGGGGCCGCCGGCGCCGGCGACCGCGAACCGGCCCGGGCCGAAGATGGACGCCGAGCCGTACTCGCCGGCCTTGTTCACCGCGTAGAACGAGACGTTGAACGCCGGCCGGCCGTCCTCGCGCTGGAGCCGCGTCTCGACGTTGTTCTCGACGATCCGCCGGCAGCCGTCGAGGCACGCTTCCTCGGGAGACCTTCCCTCGCGCATCCCCTCCACGATGAGGAAAGAGGTCAGGTTCAG
>DATEDS010000138.1:0-4466 GCA_035281565.1 Gemmatimonadota bacterium | reverse complement strand
GGCGGCGCTCGAACGCGGCTGGGACGTCTACCGGTGGAAGGGCCTCGAGCCCGTCCTCCCGGTCGGCGTCTGACGTGCTCGCCGTCCGGTACGTCCGCAGCGTCCCGCGCTGGCTGGCCGCGCGGTATGGAGCCTCCCGCTGGCCGCGGCTCCTCGACTCGCCCCTCTCCCCTGTACGCCTCGAGGAGGTCGATCCGCCCGCCCTCCCGGGGCCCGCGTGGGTTCGTGTCCGGCCGCTCCTCGCCGGGATCTGCGGCTCCGACCTGGCGACCGTCACGGCCCAGGGAAGCACCTACTTCTCGCCGTTCGTCTCGACCCCCTTCGTCCCGGGGCACGAGGTCGTCGGGGTCGTGGAGGAGACGGGGTCGGAAGCACGGCGGACCGCGGTCGGCGAAAGGGTCGTGATCCACCCGCCGCTCCACTGCGCCGTCCGCGGCCTCGTGGATCGCTGCGTGGCGTGCCGGGCCGGTGACACCGCGCACTGCCGGAACGTCACCGCGGGCGACCTCTCGGCCGGGATCCAGACCGGCTATTGCCGGGACACGGGGGGAGGCTGGAGCTCCTCACTGGTCGCCCACGAGATCCAGCTCCGGGCGGTTCCCGACGGCGTCCCCGACGAGGCGGCGGTCCTGATCGAGCCGTACTCGTGCTGCCTCCACGCGGTCGAACGCGCCGGGGATCTGGACCCGGCCTGGACCGCGCTCGTGATCGGCTGCGGGTCGATCGGCCTCCTGACGATCGTCGCCCTCCGCGCCTCGGGCTTCGGCGGCCGGCTGGTGGCGGTCGCCAAGTATCCGCACCAGGCGGAGGCCGCCCAGAAGCTGGGCGCCGACGAGATCGTCCCCCCCGGGAACCGGCCGGCCCTGGGCGGCGCGGTCGGCGCCACGCTCCACGAGCCCGAGCTCGGCCCGCCCAGCGCGGTCGGCGGCGCAGACGTCGCGTTCGACTGCGTCGGCACGGGGGCGACGCTCGATGACGCGATCCGCTTTACCCGCCCCAGGGGCTCCGTTATCGTCGTCGGCATGCCGGGCCTGCCCGACGGGATCGACTGGACCGCGATGTGGCACAAGGAGCTGGACGTCCGGGGGAGCTACACCTGCCCGGACGAGACCTTCGGGCGCGCCGTCCGCGACGTGTCGGCGGCCGGCGGCCGGCTGGCGCCGCTCGTCACCGGGCGCTTCCCGCTCGAGGCTTACGGCGACGCGCTCCGCACCGCCCTCGACGCGGGCCGGCTGGGTCACGTCAAGGTCGTCTTCGAACCCCGCTGAGGCTCCGCTTGCGCTACCTGACCTACTCCGGGAACAACCTGATCGACGTCGAGCTGCCCGACGACGCGACCGTCCTCTACCCGCCCGAGGCGATTCCGGGGATCCGGAAACGGTCGATCCCGCAGGCCCTCCGGCAGGCGGTCGAGACCCCGCTCGGGATGCCGCCGCTCAGGGAGCTGGTCGGCCGCGATTCCAGGGTCCTGATCGCCTTCGACGACAACTGCCAGCCGTTCCCGCCGATGCAGCGGCCGGACATCCGGCAGATCATGATCACCCGGCTGCTCGAGCTCCTCGAGGACTACGGGGTCCGGCGCGGGAACGTGCAGCTCCGCTGCGCGGTCGCCCTCCACCGCAAAATGCGCAGGCACGAGCTCGAGCACATGCTGGGCGAGAAGCTGATGGAGGAGTTCTGGCCGGAGCGGCTCAAGAACTTCGACGCCGAGGATCCCGACGACATCGTCGCGCTGGGAGAGACCGACCACGGCGAGCCCGTCCAGACCTCGCGCGCCGTCACCGAGAGCGATCTCGTCATCTACGTGGACACGATCCAGATCCCGCTGAACGGCGGTCACAAGTCCGTGGCGGTCGGGTTCGGGTCGTACGACTCGATCGCGCCCCACCACTCGCCGAAGATGACCGAGCACTCGCCGCACGTGATGCAGCCCGAGGGCTCGCACATGCACGACTCGATCCGGCGGATGAGCGAGGTCATTCAGAAGCATGCCCGGATCATGGTGATCGAGGCCGCCATGAACGGGGCCACCTATCCGGCCCCGATGCGCTACCTCTGCAAGCCGCCCGAGCGGCTCAACCCTGCCGAGCGGGTGCTCCTCCGGACGACCTCCCCCTCGCTGAAGGCCCTTCCCGAGCCCGCACGGGCGAAGCTCTTCCGCAATGTCCGCTCCCAGTACGAGCCGATCGCGATCCACGCGGGGGCCATCGATCCCGTCCACGACCGGACGCTCGAGGTCCTGCGGGACCAGCTCGAGGTCGAAGTGGACCGGCAGTACGACACGCTCGTCTTCGGGCTCCCCGACCTGTCCCCCTACGCGATCGACGCCCGGATCAATCCGGTGCTGGTCGTGAGCGACGTCCTCGGGTACGTCTTCAACTGGTTCTGGAACCGGCCGTTCGTCAGGAAGGGCGGGGTGGTGATCATCCTGAACCCGGTGTTCGAGGTCTTCCACGACGAGTACCACGTGGCGTACAAGCGGTTCTGGGACGAGGTCCTGCCCGTGACCAACGACCCGTTCCGGATGCAGGCCGAGTTCCAGGAAGCGTTCGCGCGCGACCCGCACCTGATCGAGTGCTACCGCGAACGGTTCGCCCACCACGGCTTCCACCCGTTCACCGTCTGGTACTGGGCGACCTATCCGCTCAGATACCTGTCCGAGACGATCCTGGTGGGGCCGCCCGACGACCGGGCGGCGAAGCGGCTGGGAGTCGGCTGGCAGCCGTCGCTCGGCCGGGCCCTCGCGCGGGCGCGAGAGCTGACCGGGGGCGACGACGTCATCGCGCTCACGATCCCGCCCTTCATGTACGTGAGCGTGAACGGACGACGCTGAACGGTCGTCGGGGCGACCCGCCTCACGAGGCCAAGACTTCGAGGGTTCCGCGCATCATGGCATGCCCCGCCCCGCAGAGATGAGCGCAGCGGAACGTGAACGTGCCGGGTCGGTCGGCGACGAATTCGATGACGGTTTCGCCCTTACCGCGCGGGGGTATCAGCTCCCGCACGCCGAAGCCGGCGATCGCCACACCGTGGGTCGTGTCCTCGCTCGTGACGATCAGCCGTACGCGCTCTCCTAGCCGCACCTCGATATCCGAAGGCGTGAACTGGAACCGCTCGGCCACGATGCGGAACTCGCGCGTCCCATCATCGCCAGCCGTCTGTTGCGTTCCCGGTCCGCCGGCGCGTGAGGCCGGCGTGCAGCTGAGGAATGCAAGCCCGGCAATGACCCCGACCAGCAGCGCGCCGGTCGCAGAGTGCATTCGCCCGAACCCGCTCGACGGAATCGTACTCGCGGTCATCAGAACCACCAGGAGAGTCCGAGGTTGAAGGAGTCGATCGCTTCGATCGTGGGGTGCTCGTTGTCAGCGAACTGGTAATCCGCCTTGATGACGACGTCGGGATGCGGCCAGAAGCTGGCGCCGAGGGTCGTCCAGTCCCGGTCGAACTGGGCTGCGCGCGTGAAGCCGGCCGGAACGCGGCTCTGGGTATCGGCTTGTTCGTACCGCGTGAAGAGCGCCAGGTCCCAGGGGTGCGACTCGGGCAGCAGATGGACGGCGGCTTCCAGGCTGAAGCCCTGCATCCGTTGGGCGACCGGTGCATCTGCCGCGGCTTCGATGGCGCGGCTCAGCGCTCCGGCGTTGTCGACGAACGTCTGTGTCCAGAGGCCGCGCAGCTCGAGGAAGCGATAGCGGTACGCGGCGTCGAAGTCGTAGAGCGTGGTCACGGCCGAGACCGGGACGTCGAAGCCGGAATCTCCACGGTAGATCGAGGCGCCGAGCGTCAGGTCCGGGAAGCCGCGATAGATCAGGCGTCCCGCCGCCGCCGGGCTGGACGCGTCGGTGAGGAACCCCTTGCTGCGCGCCCCGCGGATCCCGCCGGCGGTGAACTTCGTCCCGTCCAGCGAGCCCAGCAGGTAGATCTTGTAGTCGAGGCCTGGAGCGAGGCGACCGAAAACTCCCACGCCCGGCTCGAACCATGTCGTGGGGATGAGGACGGTCTCGACCTGGTGGCGCTCGACCCCGAAGAAGGCCGGGCCTTCATGGCGTTCGTTCTGGATACCGACCGGGACGAGAACGATCCCGGCCCGGATCGCGATGTTCGGATCGACGTGGAAGTCGACGAACGCCTGCTCGAGCTCCAGCTCCCCCTGCCCGTCCTTGACGAAGGCGTGCTCGACCTCGAGCTCGGAGTAGAACCGGATATTCTCGCTGAACTCGTGCGCGAAGAGCAGGACGAAGCGATGGAAGTCGAGCTGCTCGCCTCCGGGCTGGAAGTCGTTGTAGTGAAAGTCCATGTAGCCCGAGACCGAGGTGGGGGAGACCTTCTCGCGCTCGAGCGTCCGGAGCTGCTCTTCGACCGCCGCAAGTCGCTCGGCGAGCTGGCGGAGGGAATCTGGCTCCTGGGCGTGTGCCGGCGCCGTGTCCAGCGCCGCCGAGACGACGAGGGCTGCTGCGGTCCATCCCGCG
>DATEDS010000137.1:0-3080 GCA_035281565.1 Gemmatimonadota bacterium | reverse complement strand
CAGGGAGCCCGTCTCGTCGGGGACCTCGGGCACCGTCATGACGACCGAGGCCTGGATCCGCTGCGGACCCAGCGTCCGGGACGTCGATTCCGGCCCGAACCCGCGGACGAGCACGAAGAGCGCGAGAACCGCGGCCGCGGCCAGTCCCACCGCCGGACCCGGCCACCGCCCGACGCTCTGCCGCTGGGCCTGTCCGCCGTTCACCACGGTCAGCGCGTCCTGGGGCCAGATCCGCCGCTCGAGCCGCTCCCAGAAGTCGGCGGACGTGCCGGGCTCCATGGAGCGCAGCACGGTGACTCCGCGCCTGTAGGCGGTCAGGTGGTCGAGGCAGCGCTGGCAGCAATCGACGTGGGCCTGGATCTCGGCCCGGCGGGCGGGCGGCACGTGGCCGTCCACGAAGGCGGAGAAGTCGTCGAGGAAGGCCCGGCAGGGGCGTGGAACGGATGGCGGGCTCATGGAGTCCTCGGAACGGGGCGTCTCGGGATATCGGTCACTTGCCCATGGATACCACCGACTCTCTCCGAGGTTCCGAGGATGGTACACAGAAAAATGGGACCGGCCACCATCCGGCGACCGGTCCCCAGGAGTGCCGGTGAGCGGACCGACCCTCCAGAATTATCTACTCCCCGCCCGGGATTATGTATCCCCTGCTAGTCCAACCAGGGGGCGATGATCTGCGCGAACCGGTTCCGCGCCCGGTTCAGGCGCGACTTCACTGTGCCCAGCTGCGTGTCGGTGATCTCGGCGATCTCTTCGTACGTCTTGCCCTCGATCTCCCGCAGGATGAAGACCTCGCGGTGATGCTCGGGCAGCTCGTCCGCCGCGCGCTCGACCAGCTCCTGGAGATGCCGCTTCCGGTACAGATCGTCCGGGCGCATGGAAGAGTCCTCGAACTGCAGCGGCCGGTGGTCGTCGTCCCAGGACGACGTGAGCGTCTGGAACAGCACCAGCGGGTTCCGCGAGCGGTTCCTGAGCTCGTTCTTCGCCAGGTTCGAGGCGATCGTATAGATCCAGGTGGAGAACTTCTTGGAGGTGTCGAAGCGTCGGATGTGACGATACACGCGGACGAACACCTCCTGGGCGAGGTCCTCGGCGCGATCGCGATCGCCGATCGACCTCTGGATGAAGTTCACCATGCGGCCTTCGTATCGCTCGACGAGCTCCTGAAACCGGCGCGACTCCCCGGCCAGGTACCGCTCGACCAGCTCGTTGTCGCCGAGCTTCTCGGTCGCGACCCGCTCGGTCTGGGGCTTGCGGACGGTGGTTGCGCTCATCGGGCTCCTCGTCTCACGAGTTCAAATGCCATGCTCGCGACGGGTGGTTAAAGCACGGGCCGTGCCGCAGGATCGAGGCGCGGGAAAAGCCCGCCCCGGCGGGTCGAATGTGGTCATTTCGGGGGTGGAACGGGATCGATCCGTAACCGGAATAGGTCGGCGGCGTCCCCGTCAGGGGACAGGGGTCAGCGGGCTCCGGCCGGCGTCTCCTCTTCGTACATCGTATCGATCAGGTCGGAGTGCCGGGCCTCGATCGTGGCGCGCTTGACCTTCAGGGTAGGGGTCAGCTCCCCCTCGTCGATCGTGAAGTCCCGCTCCAGGAGCCGGAACTTCTTGATCGTCTCGTAGGAGGGCCGGCCGGCGTTGAGCTTCTCGAGCACCTCCTCGTAGAGATCCTGCACCCGGGGATGCCCGGTCAGAGCCCCGGGCTCGTCCGCCGGCAGCCCCTGCTGGCGGGCCCAGCCGCTCAGGTTCTCGAAGTTGGGGACGATCAGGACCGAGGCGTACTTCCGCTTGTTTCCGACGACTACGGCCTGGGTCACGTAGCGTGAAGTCTTGAGCTCGTTCTCGATCGGCTGGGGGGCGATGTACTTGCCACCCGAGGTCTTGATGAGGTCCTTCTTGCGGTCGGTGATGGCGAGGAACCCGTCGCCGTCGATGATCCCGACGTCCCCGGTCCGGAACCAGCCGTCGGAGGTCATGACCTCGGCGGTCTTCTCGGGCAGGCGGTAGTAGCCCTGCATGACGTTCGGGCCGCGGATCAGGATCTCCCCGTCGCCCCCGGGCCGCTCGGGGTCGGGCTCGATCCGCGCCTCCACGTTCCGGATCGTCCTGCCCACCGTGCCGAACTTCATGTGCTCGAACGTGTTCACGGACACGACCGGGCTCGTCTCGGTGAGTCCGTAGCCTTCGAGGATCGGCATTCCGGCCGCGTAGAAAAACTTCATGACCACCGGCGCGAGCGGCGCGCTGCCCGAGACGAAGAAGCGAATGCTGCCGCCGACCCGGTCGCGGATCTTCGAGAACACCAGCCGGTCCGCGAGCCCGCGCTTGAACCGGAGCCAGGCCCCCGCGCCTCCCCCGCCCACCTCGGCTTCGGAGTATTCGATCGCCACCCGGCGCGCCCAGAACGCGATCACCTTCTTGAGGCCGCCGGCGTCGCTCGCCGACTGGAGCACGGCCGCGTACATCTTCTCGTAGAGCCGCGGCGCCCCGAGCGTCACCGTGGCCCGCACCTCGCGCATGTTGTCGACCACCTTCTCGATCGATTCGGCGTAGGCGATCGAAACCCCGGCGTGGAGCATGATGTAGTAGCCCGCGGTCCGTTCGAAGCTGTGGGAAAGCGGGAGCCAGGACAGATGCAGGTCGCTGGGAGTGATCTCCAGCGATTCCAGCGCGTCGATCGTGTTCGTGACGAGGTTTCTGTGGGAGAGCATGACTCCCTTGGGACGGCCGGTGGTGCCCGAGGTGTAGAGGATCGTCGCGGTCTCCTCGGGATCGATCGCCGCGCGGCGCTCCTCGAGCGCGGAAGGCCTGGACGCGCGGGCCTCGCGGCCCCGCTCGACCAGCTCGCGCGCGGTCAGGAGCCACTCCTCTCGCCGCTCGACGGGCTCGAGCGAGATCACCCACGACAGCGAGGGACAGCGCTCGCGGACCTCCAGGATTTTGGCGAGCTGGGGCGCGGTCGAGACCACGCACGCGCGCGCGCCGCTGTCCTCGAGGATGTACCGCACCTCGTCGGGCGGAAGCGAGGTGTAGATGGGCACGACCCAGGCAGCGGCCGAGAGGGTGGCCAGGTCCGCGAGC
>DATEDS010000136.1:0-2140 GCA_035281565.1 Gemmatimonadota bacterium | reverse complement strand
GTCCGCTACCGCTATCCCTACGGCTTCTTCCGGTTCGGGCCGTACGGCCGCCTCGGATACATCGGCTACCCGTTCGACGACATCGATCGGTTCGAGCGGGTGGAGCTCCCGACGTCCGACATGGTGTCGGGGGCGTTGCCCGAGGCGGTCGTGGAGCCGGGCGACCGGGTGACCGGGTTCGTCTACTTCGTCGACGACGACGATCATGTGGACCTCGACCATGCCGGCCGGGTGACCTTCCAGGCCGAGCTCGTGAACGCCGAGACCCGCCGGCCGATCGACACGATCGGGATCGCGCTCCTGGCGACGGCGGACCGGCTCGAGATCGCCGATCCGGGGCAGAGCTAGGCCATAGGGCGCGGCGCCTCGCTTCGCACTAATCTCGCCTCGCCTCTGTGATCCCGATCGGCCGCCTCAGGCTCCGCTTTTCCTCCGACGACCTGGAACGGGAGTTCCTCGCCGACTACGCGCGCGCGGCCGTCCGGCCGGCGCGCGCCACGACGGTCCTCGTCATCGCGCTCTACGTGGGGTACGTCGCGCTCGACGTCTGGGCCGGCACCGTGGCCAGCAACCTGCCCGTGCGGGCAGGGGTCGTGGCCGTCATGAGCACGGTCCTGGCGCTCACCTGGCGCCCCGTCTTCCTGAGGGCGCACTCGTGGATCCTGTCGATCGGCGCGCTGGTCGCCGCGGGCGGGATGCTCACCATGATGGCCCTCCAGCCCCAGCACGAAGCCGCCTTCTATCCGGGGATCGGGATCGCCATCGTCGGCACGTTCGCGCTCTACCGGATCCGCTTCCCGATCGCGCTCGGCGACGCCCTCGTCATGCTGATCGGTTACGAGATCATGGGGCGGATCTACCCCTTCGACAGCCTGTTCGTGGCCACGCTGTTCCTCGTCACCTGCCTCCTCCTCGGCGCCTTCGCGGGCTGGAACATCGAGCGGTACGCCCGGGATGCGTTCCTGGCGCGGGAGCGCTCGGAGCGGCTCCTCCTGAACGTCCTTCCCCAGCCGATCGCCGAGCGGCTCAAGACCGACCCCGCGCCGATCGCCGACCGCTTCCCCGAGGCGTCGATCCTGTTCGCCGACATCGCCGGCTTCACCGGCATGTGCGGCCGGATGGAGCCCGAGGACCTGGTGACCTTCCTGAACGAGCTCTTCACCCGGTTCGACCACATCGCCGAGCGGCACGGGCTCGAGAAGATCAAGACGATCGGGGACGCCTACATGGCGGTCGCCGGTGTCCCCGAGCCGTGCGGCGATCACCTGGACCGGATCGCCCGGGCGGCGCTCGAGATGCGGGAGGTGGCGGTCCGGGCCGGGGACGGTGGCGACGGGCCGGTCGCGATCCGGATCGGCATCGACACCGGCCCGGTCGTGGCCGGCGTGATCGGCGAGAAGAAGTTCATCTATGACCTGTGGGGGGATCCGGTGACCATGGCGAGCCGGATGGAGACCCAGGGAGAGGCGGGGGCCATCCAGGTGACCGGAGCCGTGTGGGAGCGGCTGCATGATCGGTACGCCCTGGAGCCGCGTGGCAGGGTGGACGTCAAGGGACGGGGGGAGATGGAGACCTACTGGCTGGTCGGGGCGGCGGAGGCGGGGCGCGAGGATCCGGCCGGCGGGGAGGCGGCCCAGGGGGTGCCTTCCGGGTCGATGTTCAAATGAACTTGAACACCACGAGCCGGGGAGCGCGTCCGCCCGGCCGCTAGGCTCCCTCCTTCTCCTCCACCACGAGCTCTCGCACCCGCAGCCGGTCGACCTCCAGCTCACGAATCGACAGCCGCTCGACGCGGCCGTCTCTCAGCGCCAGCGACCGGACCGCGAGCCGGCCCACGGCCAGGGCGCCGACCGCCAGCGAGCCGACCGCGAGGGCCCCGACACTCACGAACGCGAGCGCGGTCGCGACACGCGCGAAGGCGAGCTGGGAGCCGGCGGCGGGGTAGACGATCTCACGTCTGGTCATCGAGTACCTCCTGCGATCGGGATAGATGGCTCTAGTGTGTCGGAAGATCGCCGGCAGCTGCCCGATGTCACACCCGACAGCTATCATGGTCAAGCGATGGCAACCACGATCACCGCGCGGCCGCCGAGCGGAACGCTCGTCGGCGGCCTTTCTGCCCTCATCCTCACCGATGCCG
>DATEDS010000135.1:0-3640 GCA_035281565.1 Gemmatimonadota bacterium | reverse complement strand
GACCGCGTAACCGCGCTCGCCGGTCTTGCGGGCGGTCCCGGTCTTGCCGGCCACCGGCAGCATCTCGATCCCGGCGCTCTGCGCCGTCCCGCCCTCGACCACACGCACCAGGGCCTCGCGGACCATCCCCGCCGTCCGCGGCAGCATGACCCGCCGCACCGTCTGGGGGCGGCCTTCGTACTCGACCTCGCCCGACGGAGACACGACGCGGCCGACCAGGTACGGCCGCAGCAGCTCACCGCCGTTGGCGATCGCCCCGTAGGCCATCGCCATCTGGAGAGACGTCACCATGATCTCGTACCCCATCGCGACCGAGGCCATGGTGAGGGCCGACCAGTCGTCGGGTCGCTTCAGCAGCCCGCGCGGCTCGCCGGGGAAGTCCAGGCCGCTCGGCAGGCCGAACCCGAACCGGCGGGCGTACTCGTAGAACCGCTCCGGGCCCAGGCGTTCGGCCAGCTTCACCGAGCAGATGTTGGAAGACTCCTCGATCACCTCCTCGACCGACATCGTCCCGTAGGGATGGACGTCCCGCACGATACGACCGTCGTGATTCCAGAGCCCGTTCTCGCAGAACAGCGAATCCCCGGGCGCCGCCAGACCCTCTTCGTAGAGGCCGGCCAGGGTTACGATCTTGAGCGTGGAGCCGGGCTCGAACTGGGAGACGACCGCCTCGTTGCGCTGCGGTCGGCGGCTTCCCGCCTCCAGGATCGGCCGCGACGCCAGCGCGAGGATCTCCCCGGTGCGGGGATCGGCGACGACGACGCTGCCCGACTTGGCCCGGGTCCTCTCCATGGCCTGGTCGAGGGCCGACTCGACGATCTCCTGGAGGGCGACATCGATCGTCAGATAGACGTCGTGCCCGTCGACCGGCGGCTCCACCGGGAAGGTGAAGTTCGGGAACTCGCGTCCCAGAGCGTCCCGCTGATGGACGGCATGACCGGGCACGCCACGGAGCGTCTCGTCGTACTGGAGCTCGATCCCCTCCAGCCCCTCGTTGTCGACGTCGACCCGGCCGAGGACGCTGGTCGCGAGCTCGCCGTAGGGATGATGGCGGACGTGATAGGTCTCCACTCCGACCCCTTCGATCCGCGCCGCCTCGATCCGCTGGACCATCTCCCGCGGCACGCCGCGGGCGATCCGGACGTACCAACCGCCGCGGGCGATCCGCCGGCGCAGGTCGGCCTCGTCAAAGGGCTGGATGGCGGTCAGCCGCTCGACGAACGCATCGACGTCGGGGATGTGCCGTGGAACGACGTACAGGCCGTACTGCTCCCGGTTGACGGCCAGCGGAACGCCGTTGCGGTCGTAGATCGTGCCCCGTTCGGGGGGGATCTCGACCCGCTTCTTCTGCTGTCGCTGAGCCGCGGCGAGGTAGCGGTCGTGCCGCACGACCTGGATCTCGAAGAACGACCAGCCGACCCAGGAGCCAAAGGCGAGCAGGCCCACGAAGAGCCAGCTCTGGCGCCGACGGGCGATCTTGAGGCGCTCGGGCTCCAACGTCCCCCCCCGGGTTCGGCCGCCTCCCGCCCGACGAACGGTCAGCGCATGATCGACACTCGCAGGGCGCCCCTGCGGGGCGAGCTACTGGCTGGTGAGAGCCAGGGCTTCGTCCTGGAACAACCGGTCCAGCCATCCGCGCAGCGCGCCCGACGGTTCAGCCGCCGCACCCAGCCCCGCGGGACCGAGCTGGGTCGGGTCGGCCACCGGGAGCCAGACGAGGTCCTCTTCCCCCGGCGGCATCATCCCCAGACGCTCCGCGGCGTCGCGCACCACCCGCTCGCGCGTGGTGAGGGAGGCGATGGAACGTCCCAGCTCGTCGTTGTCGACCTCGAGCTCGTCGGCCTCGCGCTGCAGCTGGAGGACACGCTCGGACCACCGGATCGTGACCGACTGGACCCAGATCTTTCCGACCACCATGCCGGCGGCCAGGAGGAGCAGCGCCGGCAGGTAACGCAGGAGGAAGCTGTCCCGGCGGCGCCGGCGGCGCTCGATCTTCTGGTACTCCCGGACGTAGGCGTTCATTCCACTCCTCTCCTCAAGCCGCGGGCTTCTTTTCCGCCGCCCTGAGACGCGCGCTCCTGGCCCGCGGGTTCACCTCGATCTCCCGCGCCGACGGAACGACCGGGCGCTTCGTGAGGACCACGACCTCGGCCACCTTGTCGCAGCGGCAAACCGGGAAATCCGGCGGGCAGACGCAGTCCGACGCCAGCTCCCGGAAGGTGTGCTTCACCATCCGGTCCTCGAGCGAGTGATAGGCGATGACCACCAGGCGGCCGCCCGGGCGGAGCGCGGCGACGGAATGCTCGAGCCCCCGGGCCAGAGCCCCGAGCTCGTCGTTGACGAGGATCCGCAGCGCCTGGAAGACGCGCGCCACGGACTTCAGCGGATGACCGCTGGCCGGCACCGCGGACTTGACGATCTCCCGCAGCCGCCCGGTTGTGAGGACAGGCGCCCGTTCGCGCTCACGGACGATGACGCGCGCGATCCGGTGCGCGTGGCGCTCCTCTCCGTACTCGCGCAGAACCCTCTGGATCTCCGAAAGTTCGGCGCGCGACAACCATTCCCGCACAGGTTCCCCTCTGGGCCCCATCCGCATATCCAGTGGAGCGTCCTGGCGATAGCTGAAGCCGCGCGCCTTGTCGTCGATCTGGGCCGAGGAAACGCCGAGGTCGAGGAGGGCCCCGTCCAGCATCCCCCGCTCGATCCCCGGCGTCCGGTCGACCTCGGCGAAACTCGCGTTGTGGATCACGACCCGGTTTCCGAAGCGGGCCAGCCGGCGTCCCGCTTCCTCCACGGCTGCCGGGTCCTGGTCGAGCCCGATCAGCCTGCCGTCGGGCGACGAGGCCTCGAGGATGGCCTCGGCGTGGCCTCCCCCGCCGAGGGTGCCATCCAGATAGGTCCCGCCGCTCCGGGGTCTCAGCAACTCGATCGTCTCCGACAGAAGTACAGGGACGTGAAACGAACTCTCCTCATCCACCGATCGTCACAGGTACCGGACCAGCCAGTCGTCCAGTTCCTCGCCGGACCCGGCGACGTAGGCCTCGTATTGCTCCGGATCCCACATCTCGATCACCTCGCCGGCGCCCACGAACGCGACCTCGCCGCCGATCCCCACGAGATCGAGGAGCCGCTGGGGTACGGTGATCCGTCCCTGGGCGTCGACCGGGCTTTCCACGGTGTTCTGCATGAGCTGCAGATAGAGCCGTCGCTGGTCCGGGTCGACACGCGCCTTCTGCCGTTCGAGCCGCTCGACGACCTTCTCCCACCCCTCGATCGGGTACAGGAAAAGGCAGCGGCCTCCGATACCGCGTGTCGCCACGAAGCACTGGCCACTCTGGCCGTTGCGAAATCGCGCCGGCAGGCTGACGCGGCCCTTGTCATCGAGCGAGTGAGTGAACTGACCCAGAAATGGCGTGTCGGCCCCTAGCGTTCAGATTGTCCACAGTTCCCCCATATTGCCCCACTTCATCCCACTTGGCCCCACATTGTAGGGGAGAACCTGCGGGGCTGTCAAGCGTCCAAAAAAAAAAGCCGCCCCTGTCTCCAGGGGCGGCTTCCGGAAACGGAGCTTGGTACGGTCCCGCTCAGCCCTGGGGCTCGGGCGCGGGGATGGGCTGCTCAGCGGGGGCCTCTTCGGCCG
>DATEDS010000134.1:0-5169 GCA_035281565.1 Gemmatimonadota bacterium | reverse complement strand
CTCGGCGTCCAGCAGGGTTTCATCGAAATCGAGCTGGACCGGAGCGAACTGCGCCACGCGGCCTTCGAGCTCTTCGGCGGTGAGGCCCGGCGCGAGAGCCACGGCCGGGAGCCCGGCGGCTTCCTCGGTCGAGGCCACCAGAACGGCGACCGGCTGGGCCCGGGGCTCCTCCTGAGGGGGGGCCTGCCCGGTCCGGCGCCCGCTCGCGCAGGCGAGGGCGAGGCCCAGGGTGAGGACCAGCGCGACGCGTCGGATCATGGTCCCTCCGTTCGGCGATCTGCCGGAAAGCGACGCGGGTGGAAGGTTAGTCGCCCGCGGCCGAGGACGCTCATCCCCACGCCCCCTTTCGCCTGGCAATCGCCGCGCCGGCGATCCGCCGGAGTCGTTCGTCGTGGTTGACCGCGATCAGGGCCTGGTTCCGCTCGATTCGCGCGCCGGCGTCCCGGCAGAACTGCCGGACGAGATCGATCTCCGGGCCCGCGACCGCCTCCCCGTCGCGTTCGATCCGGCCCTGGACGCGGCTGACCGACGCCACGAGTCCGTAGAGGTCGATCGCGACGTCGGCGAGCCGCTCGAGCTGGAACTGCTCTTCGACGATCCGGTCCCTGTGCGTCCGGATCAGCGACTCCGCGCTCTCGTGAAGGATGCCTGTGAATCGCTCGACCTGGCGCAGGCAGCCGGCCAGCGGGTCCGCCACCCGCGCATCCGAGCGGCGGGCGCCCAGCGCGTCCTGGATCCGGTGGAACGCGAATTCGGTCAGGACCCCGATCTCCTGGATCGGCTCCCGGAGCGCCCGCCCCACACCCTCGAGGTACTCGCTCAGCCGCTCCATCCCGGCCAGCGCGATGAACAGGCGCAGGACCTCGTTGGTGCCCTCGAAGATGCGCATGATCCGGGTGTCGCGCAGAAACCGCTCGAACGGCAGGTCGTTCATGTAGCCTCGGCCCGCGGCGATCTGGACGGCGTCATCGGCCGCGCGCCAGATCATCTCGGAGGCGTACACCTTGCAGATCGCCGACTCGAGGCTGTAGTCGATGTCTCCACGGTCCACGAGGCCGAGGGTCAGGTACACCATCGACTCGGCCACCCAGGTCTCGAGCCGGATCCGGGCGAGCTTGCCGCGGACCAGGTCGAACTCCGCGATCGGGCGGTCGAACTGCCGCCGGGTGGTCGCGAAGTCGGTCGCCGCCTCGAGGATCGTGCGCGCCCCGCCGACCGCGCTCGCGGCGAGCCCGAGCCGGCCGCCGTTCAGGACGTTCATGGCGACCTTGAACCCCTCGCCGGGAGCGTCCAAAACCTGGTCCGGCGCCAGCCGCACGCCCCGGTAGACCAGCTCGGCCTGGGTCGAGGAGCGGATGCCGAGCTTTTCATGGGTCCAGGTCCGGCCGCGGACGAGCCCCTCCTGGTCGCCCTCGACGACGAAGGCGGTCACCCGATCGACCGTCCGGCCATCTTTGCTGATGGGCGTCTGCGCGAACGTGGTGATGACGCCCGCCCGCTGTGCGTTGCCGATCCAGATCTTCCGGCCGTGGAGGACCCACCCCTCGTCGTGGGAGGCGCGTTCCGCCCGTGACTCGATGTGGGCGGCGTCGGAGCCGTGCTCCGGCTCCGTCAGGGCGAAGGCCGCCAGCGTCTCCCCCTTCGCGCACGGCGGGAGCCAGCGCCGCTTCTGGGCTTCCGTGCCGTAGAGATCGATCCCCTTGATCCCGATCGACAGGTGGGATCCCACGAGGACGCCGATCCCGGCGTCCCGCGAGGCGATGAACTCCATGACCCGCGCGGTCTGGGTCTGGCTGAAGCCGAGCCCACCGTACGCCGTCGGGACCCACAGGCCGAACACCCCGCGCTCGGCGAGGCCCTCGATCACGCCTTCGGGGACCTCGGCGCGGCGATCGAAGGCCGCCGCGTCCACCTTGGCGTCGAAGAACCGGCGGAGGTCCTCGAGGTACGTCTCGAGGGTCCGGGTGTCGTGGCGCGCCGGTCGCGGGTAGGGGAACACGATCTCGTCGGCGATGACGCCGCCGAAGAGCGACTTGCAGAAGGAGGGGAGCTCGGCGCCGACGGTCCCGGGCATCGGCTCAGAAAAGTCCGCTCAGGACCCGGACTCGACCGGATACCCCTCGCGCGTCCAGGCCCCCAGCCCGCCCTCCAGGACCGCCACCTTTTCGTATCCGTTCTCTTCTGCGATCTGCGCCGCCCGGACGCTCAAGCCGTCGTCGGGTCAGGTACAGTAGAAGACGATCCATTTGTTGAGAGGCAGGCCTCCGATGGATCGCTCCATCTCCCCGGTCGGGATCAGGCGCGCGCCCGCGATCCGGCTCTGCTGGAAGGTGAAGGCGTTCCGGTTGTCGACGAAGACGACGTCATTGCCGGCCTCCATGAACTCGCGGACCCTCTCGGGCTCGACGAACAGGACCCCGCGTTCCTCCTCGTAGACCGCGAGGTCTCCCTGGCTGGCGACGTCTCCGCCGGCGCAGCCGCTCGCCACGGCGAGCACGATCAGGAAGACAACCGCGCGTTTCATGGGCCGTCAATATAGCCGGGGCACCCAGCCACGCACGGGGTGAGCCGACTCTCTTAAACGATCGGAAACCTCCCGTCGTCCAAGATCGTTGTAGGCGTGTCTCTTCTCCCGGGTACCCCGTGCTGGATCGGCGCGCGTTCACGCGATGACTGAAGGGATCACGGCCTCTTGAAGCGCACGGCGGCGACATGGCTGGTCCTCCTCCTGGCGGGGGCCGGACCGCTCAGCGCCCAGGTCCCCGAGGCTGCCGGGGCCCGCCCGGCCCGGGCGGGAGCGGGGGAGGTCCGGGGCCGGGTCATCTCCGCGCAGGCCGGAGAACCGATCCCGGGGGCCTCGGTCGCCGTCCTGGACCGCATCTCTTCCTCGATCGTGAGCGGCGCCGTCGCCGGCGCCGACGGCGGATTCCGGATCGTGGGCCTCCCACCAGGTACGTACTACGTCCAGGTCACCTCGATCGGCTACGCCTCCCACAGATCCCCGGATTTCGCGCTGGATCCGGAAACCCCGAGCCTGGATCTCGGGACCATCCGGCTGGCGACGGACCTCGTCCAGGCGGACGAGATCGGCGTGACGGTCGAGCGGCCCACGATCACCCTCGAGCCTGACCGGAGCACCTACCTGGCCAAGGACGTGGCTCCGGCCGCGACCACGGCGAGCGAAGTCCTGCAGGCGGTTCCCTCCGTCCAGGTGGACCCCCAGGGGAAGGTGAGCCTGCGCGGGAACGAGAACGTGGCCGTCCACATCAACGGCCGTCCCGCTCCGGTCCAGGGAGAGCAGCTCGCCGCCTATCTCCAGCAGCTCCCCGCGAACGTCATCGACCGGGTGGAGGTCATTCCAACGCCCTCGGCGAGGTACGATCCCGAGGGGATGGCGGGCATCATCAACATTGCCTTGAACCAGAACACCGATCTCGGCACATCGGCCGGTCTGACGGTCGGTCTGGCCACCGCCGAGCGATACAACCTGGGCGCCAACCTCGGATATCAGCGGGGCCCGCTCACGCTCTTCACGACCTACGGTTCCAACTGGACCGAGCGCGACGTCGTCGGCATCAACAACCGCGAGCGCCTGGACGGTGGTGTTCCCGTCTCCTTCACCGAGCAGGACCTGGTCGGAGCGTCGGGCTGGGAGGGACACAACCTTTCCACGACCCTCGAGGTCCGTCCCGGAGAGGGCGACCTCGTCACCAACTCCCTCGTCCTCAACCGCCGCCGATCCACCGACGATCAGGTCAGCGCCTACACGGTGCTCGACGGCTCGCAGGCCGTCACAGACCGTTTCGACCGCCCCCGCGACCAGGCCAGCAAGGCCTTCGTGATCGACTACACGCTCGGCTTCAAGCGCACGTACGAGCCTCGGGAGCACGAACTGTCGGCCGAGCTGAGGTTCAACCGGGCGGACGACGAGGACCGGAACGACCTCTGGCGCCAGCCGCCGGCCGCCGCCGGTCCCCGGATCGAGCTCGAGACCAACGACGTGGACGCGCTGACACGGGAGCTGATCGGCCAGCTGGACTACACCCGTCCGCTCGGTGGGAGCGCGAAAGTCGAGACCGGCTACAAGGGGAGCGCGAGATGGACCGACCGGGAGTACGTGGTTCTCGAGGACCCGTTAGGAACGGGCGAATGGGTGCGCAGCGATCTCAGCAACGCGTTCGATTTCAGCGAGGGCGTGCAAGCCGTCTACGGGGTTCTCAGTCGGAGCGTCGGGAAGCTCGAGCTCCAGGCCGGGCTCCGCGCCGAGTACGCGAGCCAGGACTTCACGCTCTCCGATGCGAGCTTCCCGAACGACTACGCGAGCCTCTTCCCGAGCGGTCTCGCCGTCTACAACGCCAGCGAGGCCACCCAGATCAAGCTCAGCTACTCGCGGCGGATCAAACGACCCAACACGCACGAGCTGAACCCGTTCCCGGTGTTCTTCGACGAGCAGAACGTCTTCTTCGGGAACCCCGAGCTCGACCCCGAGTACACCGATGCGCTCGAGCTCGGGTACACCCGGTCGGGAGCGCTGGGATCGTTTCAGCTCACCCCGTTCTACCGTCATACGACCGACATCATCCGCTTCATCGTCGACACCGACGCGGTCGTGGACGACCGCGAGGTGACCACGATCACCTTCGAAAATCTGGCCAGCAGCGACTCGTGGGGGGCGGACGTCAACGGTTCGCTCGATCTGGGCAAGTGGTTCAACGGCTTCGCCAGCTTCAACGTCTTCAAGATGGTCACCGACGGCGGCTCGGAGACGAGTCTTTCGTCGAACGCCGTCACCTGGTCGGCAAGGGTCAACGGGACGACCGAGCTCACGCCGTCGCTGAGCCTTCAGGCGATGTACTTCTACCGTGCGCCGATGGAGTTCGAGCGGGGCCGTTTCTCGAGCTGGAAGATGGCGAGCATCACGCTGCGGCAGAAGCTGTGGGACGATCGGGCGAGCCTGAGCCTGCGGTTCGCCGATCCCTTCGACACGATGGGGTTCCGTGTCGAGGCGGGGGACGAGCATGTCTTCCAGGTGACCGAGCGCGACTTCGACGCTCGGGCGCTCCACCTGACCTTCCAATACAACTTCGGCACCGCGCCCAAGGTCCGGTCGCCCCGGTCCGAGCCGGCCCAGGAACCCACCACAGGATTCCCCTGAGCGTCAGGCGGCCA
>DATEDS010000133.1:0-2580 GCA_035281565.1 Gemmatimonadota bacterium | reverse complement strand
CGCCGCCAGCTGGGACGGCGCTTCGTGGCCGTACCCGGGCGGCAGCCGCATGAGGAAGCCGGCCGGGATGTTGCGGCGACCGCGCCAGACGTCGTCGGTCAGGGACGGGTTGAGCTGCCAGAGCCGGCCGGGATCCACGCGCAACGCGTTGGCGACGTCGTGGAGCCCGATCGAGCTCTCGACCTCGTACGTGTCGAACTCCAGCGGGTCGAAGGGATCCATCTCGCCGAAATAGACCAGCGGGTTCTCGGCGATCTCGAGCGCCGCCAGGAATTCGGCGTAGAAGTTCTTCGAGGCGAAGCCGAACGCGGGGCCCTTGTACTGACGCCGGACGGTCATGTAGTCGGTCGTGCCGAGCTCCCGGATCGCGCGCATCATGCCGTAGTAGCCGTGGTTGTAGGAGGTGATCGCCAACGGCCACGATCCCATGTCGTCGTAGCTGTTCCTCAGGTAGCGGGCCGCACCGCGGGCCGCCAGGATCGGATCGAAACGCTCGTCCACCGAGCGGTCCATCCGCAGGTAGATCCGGCCGGTCGCGGGCATGAACTGCCACACGCCCGCCGCGCCGACCGACGAGCGGGCCTGCAGGTTGAAGGTCGACTCGACCATCGGCAGCCAGGCCAGCTCCTCCGGCACGCCCTCTTCCTCGAGGATCGCCACGATGTGGTCGTGGTACTGGCCGGCGTGGAGGAGCCCCGCCATGAATTTCTCCTTGAGCCCCCGCTGGACCCGGATGTTGTCGGCGGCCTTCCGCCAGATCGCTGGGTTGGCTCCGGGACCGAAGGCCTCGTAGACGTCCTCGTAGTCGCCCGAGAGGGTCCGCGGATCGGGGTTGCGGGCGGCCAGGTCGAGCAGGATCGAGCGGATCCGCCGGACGATCGCCTCCTGCTCCGCCTCGTTGGCCCGGTAGGTCTCCCGGTCGTCCGACTTCTTCTGGTCGAGAACGCGGTAAACGACGCCCAGATCGTCCCGGTCGTGGAAGACGACCTGGTCCTGGCTCCAGTCGCCGTAGACCCGCTTCCAGAAGTCGACCGCGCGCTCGAGACCGATCGGGACGTCGAACGGATCGTCCTGGGCGTGGACCGGTCGAGCCGGAATGAGAAGGAGCGTCAGCGCGAAGAAGACGGCGATTCGGGACATGGGTCTCGCTCTCTCGGGAGTGAAACGACGGCGACGATCCGCGGCTCGTCGGGCTCCAGTATGCAAAACGCCGGCCATGGGTTCACCGCTTAGGGGACGTCAAGCCGTGGCGAACCCGCGTCGAGACGGACCGGCAGCCGTCCGGTCGGGGCGAGGGCGCCGCGGAGGAAGGCCAGCGCGGCGCGCTGGCTCGCGGCGTCCTCGCCGTACGCCCAGACGACTCGGGATGGGGCCCGGATCTCACGAACGATACGGGGGTTCGAGAAGATCAGCAAGACGGCCTCTCGCGCGGGGCCGCATGCCGCCTCAACGGCCAGTCGCCCGAGCTCCGATAGCCCGGCCCGTCCCTTCCAGGCGCGGATCGGGCTGAAGACCGCGCACGCCACGCTCTCCCCCGCCGCGACCTCGCGGATCTCCTCGAGACGGCGACGGACGTCCCCGGCCGAACCGGTAGTGTCGACGAACAGGACGGCTTCCGCCGCCGGACGTTGCAGCCCATCCCCTAGGACCACGCTCTCCCGACCGATTCCACCGTCCAGGACCACCACCCATCGCGCGCGGTCGGGCCAGGCCGGCCCGGTCGGGGGTTCGGGGGGATCGGCGGTCAGCGCCGATTCCGCCAGCGCCTCGGCCAGGGCCGCCGGGCCGGCCGCCGGACCCGGGGGACGCTCGGCGAACACCCAGCGCTTCAGGTCGAGGAGGCGCCCGACCGCCTCCTCGCAGCGGGCCCGGTCGATCCGCCCCGACCCGAGGCCGCCGGTCAGCGCCTCGTGCACGGCGGGAGGATCCGGCGGGTAAAGGAGCCAATCCACGCCCGCCTCGAGCGCCTGCGTGGCGGCCGCACCCGGCCCGCCGCCCGCCAGCGCCCCCATCATGAGAGCGTCGCTGCAGACCAGCCCCTGAAATCCCCACGCGCCACGCAGCACCCCGCCGAGGAGGGCGCGGGAGAAGGTCGCCGGCCGCCGTGCCCGGTCGGGCTCGAGCGCCGGGAACGCCACGTGCGCGGTCATGACGAGCTTCGCCCCCGCCTCGAGGCACGCCCGGAAGGGGACCCAGTCGGACCGCTCCATCTCCTCCGGCCCGGCCTCCACGGACGGCAGCACGTCGTGGCTGTCCACGGTCGTCCGGCCGTGTCCGGGGAAATGCTTGACCGCGGCCGCGACACCCGCCGACTGCTGCCCCTCGACCACCGCCGCAACGATCTCCGCGACCGCCTCCGGGTCGTCCCCGGCGGCGCGGGTGGCGACGATCGGGTTGTCCGCCTCAACCGCCAGGTCCGCGACCGGCACGTAGTTCACGTGGATGCCCGCGGCCCGGAGTTCGGCGCCGACCGACCTCCCCACCTCGCGTGCGAGCGCGGGATCGGCCGCCGCCCCGAGCGCCATCAGGGGGGGAAAGGTGGTGCCCGCGCGCGGGAACTGCTGCCCGAGACCGCGTTCG
>DATEDS010000132.1:0-13232 GCA_035281565.1 Gemmatimonadota bacterium | reverse complement strand
CCGCTACAGCGGCCGGCCCCGTCTCGGGATCGACCCCGAGGCGCAGGCCCATCCCGCGAGCCTGGCCGACGTGCGGTGGCTGACCCGCGAGGACTTTGCCGAAGCCCGGTTCCTCCCGACCCTCCTCCAGCGGCATCTCCGCGCGCACTGGGACGATCCGGTGTCCGAGGCGGTCTATCTGGGCGTCGAATCCGTGTGAGGGGTGCATGAGCGCGTGGGCGGCGATCGCCGGCGCGGTGGCGGTCGGGGCGTGGCTCGTCCTCGCTCCGCCGTGGCGAGACGGCCTGCGCGGGCTCCTCCGGATCGGGGCCGCCCTGCTCCTCCTGCTCGGGCTCTTCGACGTGAGCTGCCGCCTTCCTTCCGCGGCTCCGTCTCCGCGCGTCAACGTGCTCGTCGACCGCTCGGGCAGCATGGAGCTGGCCGGCGCCGGCGGGATCTCGCGCGGCGAGGCCGGCCGCGCGTGGCTGGACGGCGAGGCGTTCGACCGCTGGACCGGTGGGTGGGAGGTCGAGATCGACTCCTTTGGCGGCGCGACTTCGGATCCGGGTGCGGCGGTCGAGCGCGCGTCCGAGGAGCGGCCCGACGCGGTCCTCGTCGTGAGCGACGGCCGAGTCCAGGGCGGCCGCTCGATCGGCGATGAAGGGGTCCCGGTCTTCGTCCTCGCTCCCCAACCGGTGGCGTTCCCGGACGCGGCGCTCCTCGAGCTGGGCATCGAGGGCGACCAGGACCGGGAGCGGGCGGTGATCGAGGTGGCGTCGGCGGGCGGGCTCCCGATCGGGGCCGGTCGGGTCGAGGTGAGCGTGGACGGGCGTACGGTCGGAAGGCGCGATCTGCCGCCTCTCGACGCCGGCGAGCGGCGAGTGGTCCGTCTTCCCCTTCCATCGTCGGGGAGCGAGCCTGCGGTCCTCGTGGCGCGGGTCGTGGTGGACGGAGATCCGGTCGCGGCCAACGATGCCCGCAGCCGGATCCGGGAGCCGGCCGGTCCGCGTCGGGCGCTGGCGGTGGCGCTCGGTCCGACCTGGGACTTCGCGGCATGGGCGCGCGCGCTGGAAGCGTCGCACCCGGGCCCGGTGGACGCCTTCTGGTCGTTCCCGGGGGGCGGACTGCGACCCGTCGACGGAGGGGCGACGGCATCGTGGGGTACCCTGAGGGTCGACCGGTACGCCGCGGCCTACCTGCTCGGGGATCCCGCGGCCCTGGGGGCCGGGGGTCGGGCCTGGATCGAGCGGTTCACGGCCGCCGGCGGACGCGGGTTGCTGTGGGCCCCGGCTGGATGGCGGGGGGAGCTGTCCGGGACGGGAGTCGCGATCGCGGGGGTGCGCCCACCCGCCATCCCGCGCCTCACGCCCGCCGGCCGGGCCTGGCTGGCCCGACTCGGCGCCGAGCCGGGGTCCGGTCCCGACGCGGGGGTCCTCTGGCCGCCGCTCGAGGATCTTCCGGCGAGCGTCGGGCTTCCCGCTGGCGCCACCGTCCTCCTGGAAGCCGGAGATGACCCCGCCGCCTGGATCACCGAACGGGGCGCCGAGCGCCTCGCGGTCGTGCTCGGGAGCGGTGCGTACCGGTGGCCCCTCGAGCGCGAGGCGGAAGAGGGTGAAGGCGCAGAGTTCTGGGCCGCCTGGTCGGACGGACTCGTGCGGTGGCTGGCGGGGGCGTCGCCGGCCATCCGCCCCCTGGTGCGGCTGCCGGCGGGCCGGGCCGTGAGCGCCTCCGAGCCCCTGCGGGCCAGCCTCATGGACGAGGCGGGCGATGTCCGCTGGCGGATCGAGACCGGCGATCGGGTGGTCGCCCGGGGCGAGCGGGCAGGCTCCGACACCGGCTCGCGCGAGATCGTGGCCGGGCCGCTCCCGCCGGGGAGCTACCGGCTGGTCGTCGAGGCGGGCGGCGACCGGTCGGCGAGCGAGCCGTTCGTGGTCGAGACGTGGAGCGCCGAGATGGCCTGGACGGCGGCCGACACGGGCGGCCTCCGCGAGGCGGCCCGACGCTCGGGGGGCGCGGCGGTCGGCCCGGGCGAGCCTGGGGTGCCACTGCCGCGCCGCCGCCCGGACGAGGTCCGGGTGGCGGAGGTCCGCCGACTCGACCTCGGAACATGGCCCTGGACATTCCTGGGTGCCGCGGCGCTCGTCCTCGCCGACTGGGCGCTAGCGGCGCGCCGCCGGCGTTGACGCCCTCGCGCGGCGGCCGGTAGGTTCCCCGTTTCCTCCGGCCTTCCGCGAGCCCGCAGGCGAACCCGCATGTCCGAGCGCACTCCTTCCGCCGCCGCGCTGCCCAGGCGCTATGACCCTAGCGACCTCGAGGGCCGCTGGTACGCGGTCTGGCAGGAGCGGGGCTACTTCCATCCTCCCGCCGGCGAAGGTCCGGATCCGTACACGATCGTGATTCCGCCCCCCAACGTGACCGGCGTCCTCCACATGGGCCACGGCCTCAACAACACGATCCAGGACGTCCTGATCCGCCGCCAGCGGATGCGCGGCCGGCGCGCGCTCTACCTCCCCGGGACCGACCACGCCGGGATCGCCACCCAGAACGTCGTCGAGCGGGAGCTGGCCGAAGAGGGGCTCGGCCGCGACGACCTGGGGCGGGAGGCCTTCGTCGAGCGGGTCTGGGCGTGGAAGGAGAAGTACGGCGAGGAGATCTACGACCAGCTCCGGAAGCTCGGCGTGTCGTGCGACTGGGAGCGCGCCCGCTTCACGATGGACCCGGGGCTCTCGCGCGCCGTCCGGGAGGTCTTCGTGCGGCTCTACGAGGACGGGCTCGTCTACCGGGGGAAGTACATCATCAACTGGTGCCCGCGGTGCGGGACCGCCCTGTCGGACGAGGAGGCCGAGAAGTACGAGCAGGAGGGCCGCCTGTGGACGATCCGGTATCCGCTGGGGGATGGTACGGGTCATCTGCGGATCGCGACCACCCGTCCCGAGACGATGCTCGGGGATACCGGCGTGGCCGTCCATCCCGGCGACGGACGCTACCGCGACCTGGTCGGTCGAACGGCGATCCTGCCGCTGGTCGGGCGCGAGCTCCCGATCGTAGCCGACGATTTCGTGGATCCCGAGTTCGGGACCGGCGCGGTCAAGGTGACGCCGGCCCACGACCCGAACGACTTCTGGATCGGCCAGCGCCACGGGCTGCCCGCGATCAACGTGCTCAACCCGGACGCCACCATGAGCGACTCGGCCGGGGAGTTCGCGGGTCTCGACCGCTTCGAGGCCCGCGAGCGGATCGTGGAAGCGCTGGACTCGGGAGGGTTCCTCGAGGGGGTCGAGGCACACCGGCACGCGGTCGGACGCTGCTATCGCTGCGGCACGGTCGTCGAGCCGTACCTGTCCGACCAGTGGTTCGTGAGGATGAAGCCGCTCGCCGCCCCCGCCCTCGCGGCGGCGCGCGACGGGCGGCTCCGCTTCACCCCCGAGCGCTGGCGGAAGGTGTACGAGCACTGGCTGGAGAACGTCCGGGACTGGACCATCTCGCGGCAGATCTGGTGGGGGCACCGGATCCCGGTCTGGACGTGCGCCAACGGCCACGAGTTCGCGGCCCGCGACGTTCCGGAGCGCTGCCCGGAGTGCGGCTCGGAGCGCCTCCAGCAGGACCCGGACGTCCTGGACACCTGGTTTTCGTCCTGGCTGTGGCCGTTCTCCACGCTCGGCTGGCCGGACGAGACCGAGGACCTGGCGACCTTCTACCCCACCGACACGCTCGTCACCGCCTCGGAGATCCTCTTCTTCTGGGTCGCTCGCATGGTCATGGCCGGCTACTACTGCATGGGAGAACGGCCGTTCACGGACGTCGTCATCAACGGTACGGTGCGTGACGCCCAGGGGCGCCGGATGTCGAAGTCGCTGGGCAACGGCATCGACCCGCGCGACGTGATCGACGAGCACGGCGCCGATGCGCTCCGGTTCACGCTCATGACCGAGGCGCCGACGGGGACCGACCTGAACCTCGCCATCGAAGACTTCAAGAAGGGCCGGAACTTCGCCAACAAGCTGTGGAACGCCGCGCGCTTCGTGTTCATGAACCTCCCCGAGGGCTGGGAGCCGAGGCGGTTGGAGGAGATCGACCCCGCGGAACTCGGCGAGCGCGAAAGGTGGCTTCTCCAACGGCTGGACGACACCACCGAGGCGGTCGATCGCCACTTCGAGGCGTTCCGGCTGAACGACGCCGGCGGAGCGGTCTACGACTTTCTCTGGCACGCGTACTGCGACTGGGCGATCGAGTGGGCCAAGGCGGACCTTGAAGGCCCGCGCGGCGAGGTCGCCCGGGAGGTCCTGCTGGGCGTCCTCGAGACCGGGCTCCGGCTCCTCCATCCGTTCATGCCGTTCATCACCGAGGAGATCTGGCAGCGCCTCCCGGAGTCGCTGCGGGCGGGCGTCGACTCGATCGTGATCGCCGACTGGCCGGAGCCGCGGGGGTGGGCCTTCCGGCCGGAGGCCGATCGGGTCGCGCTCATGCAGGAGGTGATCTCGGCCGTGCGGAACCTGCGCGCCGAGCACGACGCGCCGCCGTCGAAGCGGGTTCCGCTGGTCGTGGTCGTGGCGGACGATGAGATGCGCCACGCCCTGCTCGGGCAGGCGGCGGAGGTCGCCCGGCTGGCGGGCGCCAGCGACGCCGAGGTCCGGGAGAAGGCCCCGGTCGGGGACGGCTACGTCTCGCAGGTCGTGCGTGGCGGTGTCGAGGTGGCCGTGCGGCTCGCCGACCTGGTCGACGTGGAGCAGGAACGGACACGGCTCGGGGCCGAGATCGGCCGCGCAGGAGCTCTCCTCGACGCGGCGCGGCGCAAGCTCGCCAATGAGGAGTTCGTGAGGCGCGCCCCGCCGGAGGTCGTCGCCCGCGAGCGGGCGAAGCTCGCCGATCTGGAGCAGACGCTGGAGCGACTCGAGACCCTGCGCGCGGCGCTCGACGGATAGGGATGGCCGGAAGACGGCAAGCGGGAGAGGGCGCAGAGAGGTCCCCGGAGGAGGCCGTGTGCGCGGGAGCAAGGCGAGACACGCGGTTCTTTGCGGGGCTCGCCGCAGCGGAGCGCCGGCCGACGAAGGGGACCTCTCTGCGCCCCCCGGCGATGACCATCCCGCTCATCCCTATCCGTCGAGCGCCGCGACTCCCGACCCGGGGCGTTCCGACGGTTCTCCTCGTGGTGTTCGTCGCCTGCGCCAGCGAGGGATTTCCGCCCGGCGGCCCGGAGGATCTGGCTGCGCCGGTCCTGCTCGAGACCGACCCCGCCCACCGCGCGGTCAACGCCACGCCCGATCAGGCCATCCGGCTGACGTTCGACGAGGTGATCGATGACCGGCAGCTGGGCGAGCTGGCGCGGATCATCCGCGTGAACCCCGACGACCCCGAATTCCACATCGAGCTCGACGAGAACGTGATCACGCTGGCGCCCGACGAGCCGCTGCACGAGGACCTGACCTACTCGGTCACCGTGCTACCGGGGATCCGGGACCGGGAGGGTAACGCGTCCGTCCAGCCCCAGTCGATCCTGTTCTCGGTCGGCGGCGAGGTGCCGATCACGCTCTCGGTCGTCCGCGCGCGAATCCTCGACGAATCGGGCGCGCCGGCCGTCGGCGCGCTCTACCGGCTCGAGAACACGGCCACCGAGTTCGGCTACACGATGACCGCCGACAGCCAGGGCGGGATCGAGGCCGAGGCGGTGGCCTACGGCCCGTACGTCGCCACCGCCTGGATCGAGCGCGTCCGGCCCGAGGGGTGGCAGATGACCGAGGAGCCCGGCGCGCGCGACACCTTCGAGCTGTCGGAGACGAGCCGCGCCCACGAAGCCACCTACCGGATCGCGGTCGTGGACACGACGGCGCCGATCGTGACCGCGGTCACGACGCCGGAAGCGCGGCTCCTGCGGGTCACCGTCGATGACGCGATCCCGGAGGGGGCGAGCCTGGCCCCGGCCCGGATCGGCCTTTACGAGGCGGCACCGGGCGTCGCCCCGGACGTGGAGCTCGATTCCATCCCGGTCGACCGGCAGCGGTTCCGGCGGATCGGCGTCATCCGCGCGGTCCGGGCCGGGCCCAACGAGATCCAGGTCGAGACCGCCGAGCCTCTGGAGCGGGGGCGTGTCCACCGCCTCGAGATGGTGGGCGTGGAAAACGCCAGCGGAGTCCCCGCGACGCCGGCGGGCGGGCTGGCGTTCCGCCCGGACTACGAAGGGCCTGTCCTCTACCCGAGCGAGCCCCTGCCGTGGCCCGGCCCGCCACCGTGAGCCCGCGGTCGCGCCGGTCCTGGCTGCCCGCGGTCCACCGGTGCCTGGAATCGCCGCCCGGCCCGGTCCGCGCGATCGCGGCCGGCGCGCGCCTCGAGCGGGCCGCGCTGGACCGGGCTCTGGGAGCGGTACGGAGGGAGCTCGAAGAGCGGCCTGACCGTTTCCGGGAGGAGACCGACGTGGTACGGGCGGTCGACGAGCGCTGGACGACGGAGCTCGAGCGGCTGCTCTCGCCCGCGCTCCGGCCGCTCGTCAACGCCACAGGCGTCGTCGTCCACACCAACCTGGGCCGGGCCCCGCTGGCCCCTCGCGCCCTGGACGCGGCGCTCGACGCCGGGGGGCGGTACACCGCGCTCGAGCTGGACCTCCAGGAGGGGCGGCGCGGTTCGCGCTACGTGCACGCGGCCCGGTTCCTCACCCTCTTGACCGGCGCCGAGGACGCTCTCGTCGTCAACAACAACGCGGCCGCCCTTCTGATCGCCGTCGACACCCTGGCCCGCGACCGGGCGGCGATCGTTTCGCGCGGCGAGCTGGTCGAGATCGGCGGGGGGTTCAGGATCCACGAGATCCTGTCCCGAACCGGCGCCCGGCTGGTCGAGGTTGGCGCGACCAACCGGACCCACCTGACCGACTACCTGCGCGCCATGGACGAGCACGAGGTCGGGGCCGTCTTGAAGGTCCATCGATCGAACTTCGAGGTCGCGGGCTTCGTGGCCGAGGTACCGCTGGACGTCCTATGCCGGGAGGCGGGGAAGCGGGGCGTCCCGGTCGTGTTCGACCAGGGTACGGGGCTCATCGAGCCGCTGGTGGGGGGCCCGGGAATCGGCGAATCGACGACGCTCGGGGCTGCGCTCGCGGCGGGCGCCGCCCTCGCGTGCGGGAGCGGCGACAAGCTGCTGGGAGGGCCGCAGGCCGGGATCGTGTGCGGTAGACGGGACCTCCTCGACCGGGTCCGGTCGAACCCGCTCCTCCGCGCGCTCCGCGTCGACAAGATGACGCTGGCCGCCCTGGAGGCGACCCTCCGGCTCCTCCTCGACGACCCGGCCTCGATCCCGGTCCGGAGGATGCTCGAGGCGCGTCCGGAGGATCTCGCGGAACGGGCGGAACGGCTCCGGACCATGCTCGCGCCGAGCGTCCGGGAGGCCACCGAGGTACGTCCCCACGCCGGCCGTGCCGGGGGAGGAACCTTGCCCGAACGGGATCTCCCGGGCCATGCGCTCCGCGTGACGGGGGCGGGGTGGACGGCCGACGCGCTGGCCCGGGCGCTCCGCGCGGGGGACCCTCCGGTGGTGGCGCGGGTAGCCGATGAGGCCGTGTGGATCGACGTGCGGACGCTTCTTCCCGGCGAGGAGGAGGTCGTCGCGCGACGGCTGGAACAGATCCTCGGACCGGGGCCGACCCAGGATCGGCAAGGAGCCATCCCATGAGCCGCGTCCTCGTCTTCGCCCTGGCTGCCTCGGTCATGGTCTGTGACCGCGCCCGGAGCCAGGACCTGCCGCTCGACTCGATCCGGCTCCCGGACGGGTTCCGGATCGGGCTCTACGCGCGCGTGCCGAACGCCCGCTCCATGACGCTCTCGCCGAACGGCGTCCTCTACGTCGGGACGCGCGATGGCGGCGGCGAGGTGTACGCGGTCACCGACCGCGACGCAGACGGCGCGGCGGACCGGGTGATCACGATCGCCGAAGGCCTGAACGTCCCGAACGGGGTCGCGTGGCGGGAGGGATCCCTCTACGTCGCGGAGACGAGCCGCATCCTGCGGTTCGACGGGATCGACGAGGCGCTGGACGCGCCGCCCGAGCCCGTCGTGATCACCGACGATTACCCGACCGAGCGGCACCACGGCTGGAAGTTCATCCGGTTCGGGCCGGAGGGGTGGCTCTACGTGCCGGTCGGGGCGCCCTGCAACATCTGTGACCCTGAACCTCCGTTCGCCTCGATCACGCGGATCCGGCCCGACGGCTCGGGGCGCGAGATCTACGCGCGCGGCGTCAGGAACTCGGTCGGCTTCGACTGGCACCCGCTGACCGGCGAGTTGTGGTTCACCGACAACGGGCGCGACCGGCTGGGCGACGACGTGCCTCCGGACGAGCTGAACCGCGCCCCCGGGCCGGGCCTCCACTTCGGGTACCCGCATTGCCACGGCGGCGACGTCCCCGACCCCGAGTTCGGCGATGCCGGCGCGTGCTCCGAGTTCGCTTCTCCGGCGCAGAAGCTGGGCCCCCACGTGGCGGGTCTCGGCATGCGCTTCTACACGGGCGACATGTTCCCGGCCGCGTACCGGAACCAGATCTTCATCGCCGAGCACGGATCGTGGAACCGGAGCCGGAAGATCGGCTATCGTGTGTCGCTCGTCCGGATCGATGAGTCCGGGAACGCGATCGCCTACGAGCCCTTCGCCGAAGGGTGGCTCCAGGGGGAGGAGGAGTGGGGGCGGCCCGTGGACGTGCTGGTCATGCCCGACGGTGCGTTGCTCGTCTCGGATGATGAGGCGGGGGCCATCTACCGGATCACGTACGGGGGCTGAAATGGCATCGTCCGTGTCGGCTGCGGGGCCGAGGTATCCCGACTTCTACCTCGTGGGAGCCGCGAAATCCGGCACGACGTCTCTCTTCCACTACCTCGCCCAGCATCCCTCGATCTTCATCCCGTGGAAGAAGGAGCCCCACTACTTCGCCGACCCCTCGGTGTTCTCCGGCGGCAGCCATTCCACGCTCGAGTCGTACCTCCGGCTCTACGAGGACTGTCCCAGGGAGATCCTGGCAGGCGATGGATCGACCTCCTACCTGCCGTCGCGTTCGGCTGCGGCAAGGATCAAGGAGGTGCGACCGGAGGCCAGGATCCTGGTCATCCTGCGCAACCCGGTAGACCGCGCGTATTCGCACTACTGGCACCAACGGGTGGAGTTCGCGGAGCGGCTGAGCTTCGAGGACGCGATCAAGGACGAGGCGCGGAGGATCGAGCAGGGCCTACCGTACGGGTTCCTCTACCTCCGGACCGGGATGTACTTCGAGCAGCTGAGGCGCTTCATCGACGTGTTCGGGGCCAACGTCCGCGTCCACCTGTACGACGATCTGCGGTCCGATCCCGGCGCCCTGTGCCGGGACGTCTTCGCCTTTCTGGAAGTGGATCCTGGACAGCACGTGGACACCGGCCGGATGCATCACCGGAGCGGTCCCGTACGAAGCCGGACCCTAGGCCGGCTGCTGGCCCGACCGTTGCCGGGCCGGCGCAAGCTGGTCCGGCGGTGGCCGCGGTGGGCACGAACCCTCAGGGTCCGAATGTCCCAGAGAAACGTGACCGCGCCTCCGCCGATGAGCGCCGACACACGCTCGATGCTCACGGAGGTCTTCCGTCCCGACGTCGAGCGTCTGCAGGGATTGCTGGGACGTGACCTGTCGAGCTGGCTGGACGCCGGCAGCGACCGGGGGCCGGGTCAAGACTCCGAGCCGCCTTGAACAGGAGGGCTCGAGCGCTCCATTTTCGCCCGACATGATTCCTGGTGCAGCCCTTTCGGGGAGGTGGAACCTTGGTCATCGAGCGCGTGGGACCCCTGTCGGTGGGGAAGATGCTGGGCGGGATCTACGCCGTCATCGGGTTCGTGGTGGGTGCCTTGTTCACGTTGTTCGCCCTGATGGGGGCCGTGGCCGGTGCCTCGTCCGAACCCGAGATGGCATGGCTGGCGCCGCTCCTCGGCGTCGCGGCGATCGTGGTCTTTCCGATCCTCTACGGCGTCCTGGCGTTCGTGATGGGCGTCATCGTGGGCGGGCTCTACAACCTCGTCGCGGCTCGATTCGGAGGGATCGAGGTCGTCCTGAGGGAAGCGGTCACTCGCGCCTGAAGGCGAGGCCGGGGGTCGTGCCGGCGGCGAGGAACAGGCGGTCACCGTCGAGCCGGTAGGTCTCCAGCGTCTCGAGCGCCTCCAGGTACCGCACCTCGCGATCCATTATGCGGGGGTGCAGGCAATCGCGCCGGGTGGCGGTCAGATACGATACCGCAACCTGCCGGGCGGCGGGGAACTCGAGCCACGCCGAATACCAGTTGCAGCCTCCCGACCCCTCGGCGCGGGCCGGGCCGAATGCGAGCGTGACCGGGGGGAGGTCCGGCTCGGGGGCGCGGCCGTCCATCTCGATCAGCCGCCACGTCGTGTTCACGAGCGTGCCGGGGACCACCGTTTCGGCAGGTGGATCCTGCGCGCGAGCCTCGGCGGCGGTCCAGGTCGCCCCGGAGACGACGGCCGCGAGGGTGATCACGAGGAGCCGCGCGCTCAGAGCTGTCGTCCGCATCCGTCGAACTCCCGGTCGTCCAGGATCATCGACACCGTGGTCTCGTAGGGCCAGCCGCTCATCGAGTCGCGACACGGCTCGTCGAGGACGACGATCGTCGCCCGGTGGGCCTCCGTCTCGATCCGGTAGACGGTCCTGCCGGCCCCCGTGTATACCTCGGGTCGGACGGGCGGGAAGACGAAGTGCGCCTGGCCATAGTCGGTCGTGAGCGCGATCGAATCCCCGTCGTGGATGTCCAGCACCCAGCCCGGCTCCTGGCCCACGGCGCGGAAGTCGACTCCGCGACCCGCGGCGTCCCGCCAGCCCGGGCCCCCCTCGTCGCTCACACAGCCGGTGAACGACGCTCCGGGGGTCTCGATCGACGCCTCGTCGCCCTTCGCCCGGTAGGTGAACGTGCCGTCGCTGAACGTGGTGTCGGAGCCGGAGACCATGCGGGGCAGGCTGATCGTGGTGTCGGGAAGGACGAGCCGGACGGACCCCCCTCCCGGGTCGACCCGTGCCACGAACCGGAACTCCCGGTCGCAACCGTAGTTGAAGCTGGCGTCGCGCCCGGACGGAGAGGAGCCGGTCTCCGCGGGCGGCCCGGCGAGCACCGAATCTGCCGGAACGTCCTCCGTTCCGATCGCGGTTTCCCGGCTGGATTGCCGACACGCGTGGGAGAGGCCGATCGCGACCGTCAAGCAGACTGCGAGCCGCCGGCACATCCGGATCCTCCGCTCGGGAGCTGATTTCGACCTGCTCGACGTCAATCTAACTCCGCCGGTTGCCTGCGGAAACGATCCTGCGCGCGTGACGATTGTCGGAGTTGGAGCCACCGGATACACTACCCGCCCCATGCGCTGGACCCGGACCTTCATCCCCACCGTTCGCGAGGACCCCGCCGACGCCGAGGTGGCGAGCCACCGGCTCATGGTGCGTGCCGGGCTCCTGAGACCGCTGGCGCGCGGCGTCTACACCTATCTGCCGCTTCTCCAGCGGGTGATCCTCAAGGTGACGCGGATCGTGCGCGAGGAGCTGGACCGGATCGGGGCGGTCGAGCTCACCATGCCGATCGTTCACCCGGCCGAGCTGTGGCAGGAGACCGGCCGCTGGGAGGTGTACGGCCCGCTCATGATGCGGCTCGAAGACCGGCACGGCCGGCCCTTCGCGCTCGGGCCGACCCACGAGGAGGTGATCACCGACATCGCCCGCCGGGAGATGCGGTCGTATCGCCAGCTCCCGCTCAACCTGTACCAGATCCAGACGAAGTTCCGGGACGAGATCCGTCCGCGGTTCGGCGTCATGCGGGCGCGCGAGTTCCTGATGAAGGACGGCTACTCGTTTCACGCCGACCAGGCGTCGCTGGACGCGACCTACCGGGACTACCACGGCGCCTATACCCGGATCTTCGAGCGCTGCGGGCTCGAGTTCCGCGCGGTCGAGGCCGAGTCGGGAGCGATCGGCGGGGCGGTGAGCCACGAGTTCATGGTGCTGGCCGAGAACGGCGAGAGCGGGGTCCTCTCGTGCGATTCCTGCGGGTACGCGGCCAGCGACGAGCGCGCCGAGGGGATCCGCCGCGACCACGTGCCGGGGCCGGGGCACGAGCCGGCGCCGCTCACGGAGGTCGAGACGCCGGGCAAGACCACGGTGCAGGAGGTGGCGGAGCTCCTCGGTCGCCCGGCCGAGGCATTCGTCAAGACCTTGCTGTTCCTGGCCGACGGCGAGCCGGTCGCGGTCCTGGTTCGCGGAGACCGGGAGGCGAGCGAGGCCAAACTGGGCCGCTTTCTGGGCGCCCGGCGCCTCGAGATGGCGGACGCGGCCGCCGTTCGCGCCCTGACCGGCGCCGAAGTCGGGTTCGCCGGGCCGCAAGGTCTTCCGCGTGACGTCCGCGTCATCGCCGACTGGTCCCTGGCGGGACGCGGGGATCTGGTGGCAGGCGCCAACCGCACCGACTTCCACGTGACCGGGCTCGAGATCGGTCGCGACGTCGAACCCGACCATTGGGCCGACGTCTCGCGCGTCGTCGGGGGCGATCCCTGCCCGCGGTGCGGCGCACCGCTGTCCGAGACGCGCGGCATCGAGGTCGGGCACATCTTCGACCTGGGAACCAAGTACTCCGACGCCATGACCGCGACCTTCCTCGACGGCGAGGGGCGGCCGCGGCCGTTCCTGATGGGGTGCTACGGTCTGGGCATCACGCGCACGGTGGCGGCGGCGATCGAGCAACGCCACGACGAGAGGGGGATCGCCTGGCCGGTCGCGATCGCCCCCTACGAGGTCGAGGTGATCCCGCTGAACATGGACTCGCCGGCGGTGGTCGAGGCCGCGGAGGGAATCTACGCCGGGTGCCGCGATGCCGGGCTGGAGACGCTCCTGGACGACCGTTCCGACCGGGCCGGCTCCAAGTTCGCAGACGCCGACCTGATCGGGATCCCGTGGCGGATCGTGGTCGGGGAGAAGGGGCTCCAGGAGGGCGCGGTGGAGCTGGTCGAGCGCCGGACCCGCGCGGCGCGGAAGGCCGCTCCCGACGAGGTGGTGCCGCTCGCGCGCGAGCGGATCGAGGGCGGTCGAAGGGGTGGCTGACCGGCGCGAGGCCGCCGAGGCCCTCGCGGTGGCACGCGAGGCGGCCACCGCCGCGATCGCGGTCCTGCGCGCCCGGCTGGACGACGCCGACGCGGGCGGGGCCGGGCGGAAGCGGGCCCGCGACTTCGTCACGATCGCCGACGAGGCGGCCGAGGCGGTCATCGTCGAGCGGATCG
>DATEDS010000131.1:0-7968 GCA_035281565.1 Gemmatimonadota bacterium | reverse complement strand
GCCAGGGTCATGAGCGAGGCCGTCGCCCGCTCGAGCGCGCGGCTCAGCCGGATCGTCTGGCCCCCCAGCGAAACGACTTCGAGGATCTCCGGAAAGCCGCCCGCCGCACCGCGGCGAAGCGCGAAGAGTCCCGCCAGGGCCGCCGCCAGCGCGCCCCCAAGGACCGGCACCGCCACGCGGAGCCATGGCGGGGACGCCGCGGCCACGGAAACGAGGTTTCCGCCCCGCCCCCAGAATCCCATCACCGCGAGGTCGAAGAGCCAACGGAAGGCCGCCCCCGCCAGGCCGCCCAGGACTCCCACCAGGCAGACGGCGGTGAAGAAGATCGCGTTCTCGTTGCCGGCGAAGAGGATCCGAAGTCGCCGCACGAAGACGCGCATCGGCAGGCCGATCACGCGGAGGAGGGTGTACTTCCGGGGGAGGAGGGGACTCACCGTGCTACGATAAGGAGAAAGTCGATCCGGCGGCTACGACGCCGCTCGGAGATCAAGGCGTGTCGGGAAGCGAGAAATGACAGATCCCGCAAAGCTGCTGGCTCCGGGCGGCGACCCGGTCGGGGTCGAAGCCGGGTCCGTGCGGATTGACCCGAAGCCCGGACTTGGCGCTGTGGCAACGGAGACAGGTCGCCTGATCGTGACAGGCCGTGCAGGCCTCGAGCTCCTGGCGCGCCGCCTGTCCGTGGGCGAGGAGCCAGTCGGGCACGGCGTCGTGGAAGGCGCCGCCGGTACGGCCGCCGGCCGCGAAGCCCGACGCCATGTGGCAGTCCCGGCAGAACGCCTCCCTGGAGTGACAGGTCGCGCACTCGGCCTCGCTCCCGAACGCGTCGGCGCCGTGAAGCAGCACGAAATCGACCGGATGGAAGCGCGGCCGGGCGGCGGCGTCGTGACAAGCCGCGCACTGCTCCTCAACGTGGCACGCCGTGCAGTTCGGCGTCCCGACCGCCGCCGCGGTACCGTGGGCGGTGGCGAAACCGACCGGGTGGACGGCCGACTCGACGTCGGCCAGGACGACGCCCTGACGACCCTCCGGACCGGGCGCGGGAAGATCGGCCACGAGCGCGAGACCGGTCCCATGACACGCCTCGCAGCTGGGCCGGGCATGGCACGAGGCGCACGCGCCGATCTCCCGCTCGGCGGCGTCCCCGTGAGCCCGGATCCAGTCCTCCCGCTCGTGACTCGGAGGCTCCGGCCAATCGCCCGGCCGGTCGGCGACCAGCGCGGCCACCCGGGCGTCGGGTGAGAGGGCCGCCACGGCCGGCAGGTCCGCCGCGTTCAGGTGGCATCGCTCGCAGCTCTCCCGGGCGTGACACACGGCGCAGGCCGCATCCTCCTGGTCCGCCGCTTCGCCGTGGGCCAGGAGGAAGTCCGCCGTTTCGTGGGCCGGGGGCCGGGGGAACTCCGCGATGCGGCCGCCCGAGAGCCCGGTGGCCCTGGCGAGCGGCAGGTGACACGTGGAGCAGTCCGTGGTGGCGGCCAGATGTTCCTCCCCGGCGGGCTGGTGGCAATCGAGGCACAGCTCCGCGGTGGCGAGAACCACTTCCATCCGCTCCTCCGATCCCGGAAGGCGATGGCACCCCTCGCACGTCACCGCGGCCCGACCGGCCTCCCGCACCTCGCGGACGTGATCGACGTGCGAGAACGCGAGGTTGGTCGGCTCAGCTTGGGGGGCGGTCCACGACACGCGGTCCAGTCGCGTACCGTCGTGGCACCCGGCGCAGTCCTCCGGACCCACCGACACCACGCGGGCCGTGTCCCCGGTGGCCGCCCCGGCGTGGCAGCCGACGCAGGTCGGGAAGAGCCCGGCGTGCTCGGCGTGCGGGAAGCCGTTCTGCCGGCCCCGCGAGAGCACGATCCCGGCGCCCAGCACAAGGACCGCCGCCACCGCGAAGGCCCGCCTCAAGGACCCCCGCTTTCGGGTGACATCGCGGGTTCGATCCCGAAGCGCCAGGTGACTCCCAGGTGTCCCCGTTGCTGGGTCCAGTCCCTGAGCCTCGGCTGCTCTTCGAAGGCGATGTCGTACAGGCCCCAGCTCCCCGTCAGCATGAGCTCGCCGAGCTGGAGCGCCCCCTCCCCGCTCCAGCCGGTCGTCGACTGTTCGCCAAGCCGGAACTCGGAGAAGCTCTGCGAGCTGATCCCCCGGACCGCCAGGTAGGAGTCCGTCCCGAACCGACGGCCGAGCAGGAGATCACCTCCGTAACGCGCCGCGCCCGCCCCGCGGTCGGCCAGGAGGCGCCCGTCGACGAACCACTCCGAGCGCTCCCAGCGGGCCCCGCCGAAGGCCCGCCAGGCATCCTCCTCGAGAGTCGGGAACTCGGCCTCCGTGTCGGTGTCGTCGTAGGCGCGGTAGACCACCCCCCCGTGGACCCGGACGCTCGACCCCGGAACCCGCCACGCGGCCGAGATCCGGCCCTCGCTGAAGCCGGTCGGCGAGAACGCCCCCCAGATCGTCCACAGCTCGAAGAACGGGGAATACCGGCGGGCCTGCGCGGAGAGCTCGACCTCGGAAGGTAGCGGCAGGCTGATCCGGAGCAGGGCCTCGTTCACCTCGTCGAACGCGACGTCGTAGGTCGCCGAGCTTTCGATCGCGACCCGTTCGAGGTCCACTTTCAGCGCGGCCGACGCACGCTCCGAGTAGAGCGCGTCGCCCTTCCCGGTTCGGACCACCCGCTCGTAGCCCAGTTGCCCCGAGGCGATCGGCCCGATCCTCCCACGCAAGTCGATCCCCCCTACCAACCCCCGCTCGCCGGGCGGAAAAAGATCCGCTTCCTCGAGCAGGTCGCCGTCGTGGGGCGCGTTCAGCCCGGGAGCCAGGCTCCATCCGCCGTAGACGTCGATCCGTAGCGGCTCGAAGCCGCGCCAGAGAAACGCGGCCCCGTCGAAGTTCCGGTAGCCGAGGCGGCTCGTGCGAAACTGCCGCCCGGCCCGAACCTGGAAGTCACCGCGATCCCAGGATCCATAGGCGGCGATGATCTCGACCTCCTGCTCGGCGCGGGGCCAGAAGTCGTCGCTGCCGTAGCGGCTCCGGAGATGCGCGTGAGCCGAGACTCCCTGGATGCCGGGCCATCCCGCCACCACGAGGTCCTGGGTGACGAGGGAAGCGGTGCGCCGGTCGCCGGTCGCGTACCACCGACAGAACTCGTCGGGGATGCACGTCACGACGGTGCCATCCTCGAGACGGCGGCGGACCTCTGCCCCCGGGACCTGGTCGGCCGGCAGGCTGTCCCGCTCGAGGTCCCTGAGCTCGATCACGCTTCCCTGCGCGCTGAGCGAGCCGCGCACCCCCTGAGAATGAGCCGGCGCTGCGCCGACGAGCGCCACGACCAGTGCCCACCAAGCCGTCCCCCACCGGTTCACCGGGCGGCCCCGGCAGTCCCGCCGTCCACCTTGTGGCAGCGCGCGCACGCCTCTCCGGGCTCGTGCTCCGCGAGCCGCCAGTGACAGGCCAGGCACGTCTCCCGTCCCGCCGTCAGCCGCCCGTAGGTGGCGTCCGGGTGGCATCCCGATCCGGCGCATCCCTCCGTGTGGACGGCGAGCGTGTGCACGTCCGGCGGCGGCTGCCCGTGACAATCCGCGCAGTTGGCTGTGGGCCGATGGTGGTCCTCGTGGCAGCTCTCGCACGTCACGCTGGCGGCCAGGGTGATGGATTCCCCATGGCAGGCCGCGCAGGCGATCTCCCCGTGCTCCTCGTGATCGAAGGCGGCCGTCCGCGTGCGGCTCGCTCCCGAGGCTTCGAATCGCATCGGCAGCGAGACCTCCCTCGCCACCTCGATCTCCTCAGGCCCGTGGCATTGCCCGCATCCACCCTGGACGGTCCGCGGATCGTGGTGGCAGGACTGGCAGTCGCGTGGGGCGCGCACCGTCACGGTCCCGTGGGCTTCGCTGACGGAGTGGCACTCCGTGCACTGAAGTTCGCGGTGCCGCAGATGGTCGAATCCCTGCGGGCCCGGCTGCTGCACCGACCCCCGTGCGCGCAGGTCGAGGTACAGGGCGAGCAGTACCGGGGTCGTCGGAGGCCCGGCCGCCCGCTCGCCGGATCGGCTCCCGCCTACGAGGTCCGTGTGGCAGGCCGCGCAGTCCTCGCCCTCGACCACGAACACGTGCGCCTCATGGCACGTCTCGCAGGTCTCGAGCACCCCCGCCTGGAGCCCGCGATGGAACGGTGTAAGCGTGTCGGCCCGGGCGTGACAGTCGCCGGCGGCGCACGTCTCGGCCGCGATCTCGGGTGACTCCTGCGTATGGGGGTTGTGGCAGATCCCGCACACGGCATCGTGCGGCTCCTCCCCCGACACCAGTCCGGTCACCACCTTCTCCATCCCGTGGCAGCTCAGGCACTCCTGCTCGGCGGGCACGAGCGCGGCCCGGGCCGTGTCGCGGGCCGCGTGCTCGGGGATGGGAGCGGTGAACCGGTGGCACGTGACGCAATGGAAGCCGGTCTGGCCCGCCATGCTCCCGAGCACGATCTGGGTCTTCTCCGAGCTGTGGCAGTCGGACTGACCGCATGTCTCGTCGACCGGGACGAAGCGGTGAACCTCGACCCCGTGGCAGTTCACGCACATGAGCCCGGCCAATGAATCCGACTCGAGGTGAACGCGGTGCCCCGCCGTTGCCGAGATCCGCTGCCACGTGCTGTCAGGATCCTGCACGATGTGGCACTCCGCGCAGATCCGGTTGGGCACCGGCGCGTGCGGCCCGATCTCCTCCGGACGTTCCGCGACCCACAGGTAGACCTGACGGGCGCTGGCGACTATGGACTGACGATGACAGTCGTGGCACTGGAGCTCGGCGTGCTCGCTGGTGGTGAACCTCTCGAACGGCACGTCCATGACGTGGCACGACATGCAGAAGTCGTTGTCGTTCTGCATGTAGCTCCAGCTCTGCCACCCGAGGGCGGTCCCGGCCACGACGAGCACGGCGGCCAGGCCGGCCAGCGACCATTTCAGCGGTGTGGTCCGCGAGCCCAGCCAGGCGGCGATGGGCCCCCGCCGGCGCCAGGCCAGGGCAGCCAGGACGACGGCCAGAACGACCCCCAGGATCGCGCCCGCGATCTGGATCCACTGGGGGACCATGAACAGGAACCGGGCGAGCGGATCGGCCCAGTCCGGGAAGGGTGACTCCATCTCCTCCCGGACCTGTTGAAGCGCCGTCAGCGACACGGGCTCCCGTCCATGAGGTCGGTGGGTACGAACAAACGCGGCGCTGTCACGGGATCGGGAGCGAGCAGGATCCCCCGCACCTCGGTCCCGTGTCGTTCGTCGAAGTCAGCGCCCGGCTTTCGTCAGGATGGAGCGGAGCTCGGCCTTCCAGTCCCGGCTGAGAGCCGGCGCCACGCCGTACTCCTCCTGCACCGCGTCGATGCTCGCCACGAGGAGCGCCTCGATGTGGAACGGGTTGTGGACCGCCGAGCCTCGCGTGTCGCCGCCGAAGACGGCGAGTTCGTAGTTGAAGAGAGCGCCCTCGGCCGTCGTGAAGATCGGATTCGCGCCGTCGATCTCACCGCCGGCATCGGCGAGGCCCGGATCCACCTGCTCGAGCTGACCGAGCAGGTTCTCGGCGAGCCGATCGATCCGCTCGGTCGCCCGCTCCAGCGCCGAGAACGCGGCGCTTTCGCTGCCATGGCACGCCGCCTCGGTGCACCCCTGGAAGGAGCGGTCCTCGACGGTGACCGGGCAGTCCCCGGGCACGGGGATCCCCTCCTCGTTGACGCACGGGATGGCCGTGAACAGGTGACCGGTGGCCTCGAAGACGAAGTCCCCGGTCTCCTCATCGGTTACCGTAAAGCTGTTGACATGACAGGTCGCGCAGAGCCTCTCGTTTCTGTCGCTCCCGTGCGTGCCGAGGATGTCACCCGGGTCGATGTCCGCACCCGGGGGGAACCAGCCGGCGAGACCCTGGAGGAGGTCGGTCTCCGGAGCGTGAGGCTCGATCCGCGTGGACGTCGGATCGGGCGAGCCCCGCCGGTCGTGGCAGCGAGCGCACAGGTGCTCCCCGACGTCGGTCGTCTCGACCGGGAAGCGTGTCTGCCCGACGTTGGTCCCGTCGTGGGGATCGTGGCAGATGGCGCAGGTGATGGGCAGGTGATCGGCCGACTCCTTCTCGACGTAGTCGGCGTTCTCCCCCCACGCCGCCAGGATCGCCTGACCCCGGTGACAGGACTGGCATTCGGCACGCCCGGCGGCGGAGGTGACGACCTGGGCGTGACTGGACTGTGCCCACTCGTCGACGAACGGGTGGTGGATCCCCGAATGGCACTCTCCGCAACCGCGGTCGAGATCCAGGCCGACCGACACGAACGCCAGCGGCTGGCTCGCGTCTGGGTTCATGAGGTGGGTCTCGCCGGGACCGTGACAGCTTTCGCACTGGACGTCGTGGTAGCGCGTGTCTCCGGTCGCCAGCCAGCCGCCCCCTTCCGCCGGGTTGCCGTTCCCGTTCACGGTGTGGCAGGCCTCGCAGAACTCCTGGGAGCTCCCGCTCGCCTCGAGCGTTTCGAACGCCCCCGCATGGGCGGTCTCCTCCCACTCGGACTGCTGCCCGATGTGACAGTTCCCGCACACGGTGAGCGTCGTCGCCTCTTCGTCGTAACCCAAGAAGCCGGCCGCCAGCGCGGGAGGGTCCTCGAAGAACGGTCGTTCGATCTCGACGATGTCTTCGCAAGCGGTCATGACCAGGAGAAAAGCCGGAAGGCTCCAGGAGAGGGCAGGGAACCGCGGGACCCGGCGGAGGGAGGTGTAGAAGGAGAGGCGGGACCACATCGTGCTCCCTCCTTTTCTCGTCGGATCCACCTGCCCGGGCTGAAGTCCCGGGCACGTGTCTCGACCTTATCACACAGCCCTGTCGAAGCGCAAGCCCATCCATCTCTCCACGACGGATCGGGGACGCGGGGCGTTGTTAGGATTGGCTGACGGCCTTCTTGTGCCGCCGTTGGTAACGGCGCTGCTTGGCGCGATTGCCACAGTCGCTCATCTCGCACCAGCGGCGGCTCCGGTTCCGGCTCTCGTCGACGAAGACCCACTCGCAGTGGTCTCCGGAGCACTTCTTGACCCGCCCGAGCTGCTCCGAAGCGAGCAGGTCCGCGGCGTCGGCCGCGAGGAGCCAGAGGATCCGGTCCAGGCCTTCGTCGCGGGCGATCTCCCAGTCGAAGTGGCCGTCGTGAGGCACCAGCCGCTGATGGGCCAGCGCCGCGGCCACTTCGCGGTCCAGGATCTCCCGGTCCGTCTCCTGGGTCGTCTCCCCGCTTCCGATCGCGTCCAGGATCCGGAAGAGGGCTTCACGAAACTCGATGGCCCGCGCGTGGACACGTCGGGCCTCCGCCGGATCGGCGGCTGCATGCTCGAGCAGCCGTGCGGCCTCGTCCTCGCCGATCACCCCGGCGTACGCGCCCCACCGGGCGAGATCCCCGTAGTCCTGGATCCGGTCCGGGGACGTGCTCCGCTGCCCCCCCTCCGTGTTCACGAAGTCGAGACTGGACCGCCCTCCGATCAAGGAGAGCCCGCTCAGCCGGTCCTCGGCCACCGCTCCTCCGGGACGTCGAACATCAGATAACCTCCATAATGTACTTGACAGGTTAAACCACCGCCCCTATAATGGGACTACCAAAACAAAAATAGCCGGTTATCCGGCCGACGTCAACCGGGGTAGCGCATTGCCCCGCAAGGATCTGGAGGCCCCCCATGCCCGCCCGTTTGCGCTTGGTTCTGGAATCCCTCCTGACCGGCATCGTCCCGATCGACGGTGATGTCGGTCGCCGTGCCCACCGTCCCCGGAAGGACGAGCCCTGCCGGCGATTCCAGGCGATCCGGCCCGGCCCTCGCCGCCGGGTTCACGAAACCGCGTGGATCCCGCGCACGATTCTCTTCGGACCGCCACTCTGATGCGACCGTCCGGCATCCTCGAAGATGGCGACCTGAAAGCGCCGGCGGCGCTGGCCCTGGCGTGCGCCCTCTGGGGGAGCTCGTTCCTCTTCGCCAAGGTG
>DATEDS010000130.1:0-2330 GCA_035281565.1 Gemmatimonadota bacterium | reverse complement strand
TCGTCGTCGCGCGCCTCGATCTCGCGCCGCTCTCGGCGCCCGGCACCGATCAGCCCGGGAGGTCGATCAGCGGCAGATGGAGGGTGTCGTCGAAGCGACGCTCGACGGGCGCCTCGAACGGGGTCAGCACGATCTCGCAGGTCACGCCGACCACGCCGCCGACGAGATGGCCGGCCCGGGTCCGGCAGGAACGGTCGGAAACGACCGCGTGGGCGTGGATCCGGGGGGCGTCGTCGTACCGGGTGACGTTCCCGATCAGGCTGGCGATCTCCCAGACCCCTTCCAGGCCGGTCTCCCGATAACGTTGCTCGTAACGGTCGAACCACGCCAGCCGTGGCGCTTCGATCGCGCCCACGCCGACCAACGAACCGCTCTCGACCGAGGCGGCTTCCGCGGCCTCGCGAATCCCCTCCAGAAGATCGATCCCGCGCGCCAGCACAACGACCACGTCCCGTCCGCGGCGCGCCCAGGGGGTCACGGGAGGAGCCTCGCGACCTCCACGACCGGGTTGCCCGTCAGCTCGCTCCGTCCGGAGCGGACCCGGCCCTCGATGCGAATCGTCTCGAACGGCGAGAAGCCGCGAAATTCCTCCAGCAGACCGGCCGGCACGACCAGGTAGACGTAGGTCGCCCCGCCGGGGACGCGCGCCAGGCCGTACCATTCCCCGTCCTCGAAGTCGGTCCTCCACTCCTCGGCCTTCTGGAGCGCGACGTGCTCGAGCGTCCACTGGACGCGCCGGCCGGTGAACCGGTCGGGGGCTAGCGCCACGGCCTCCGGCGACGACGACGTCCCGCCGTCGGTCGTGACCGACTCGCTGGGCACCCATCCCTCCATCTGGACCCGGGTCCAGGCGCCGCGACGCTCCACGGTCCGGAGGACGGTACCCGACGGGATCGTGGTCACGACCGGCCCTCCCGGGGATCCGCGCAGGCCAACCTCTTCGTCGATCCGGCCGGCCGACCCGCGCCCGGACGAGGGCGGAAGCGTGGGCGGTGGGTTGGTCGTCTCGGTGGTAGGGGTCGTCTCCTCGCGAGGCTCCTCCGACTCTTCCGTGGATCCGGCGCCGGGGGCCGCGGCCGGCGGCCGGACGGCCGAGTCCGGAAGCCAGCCGATCATCTCGATCTCGAACCACTTGTCGTTTCCGCCCACGCGACGGACCTCGACCCCCCGTTCGAGCGTTCCCAGGATCCCGCCGTTGGGGCCATCGCGGAGGTTCTCGCGTGATGGGATCACCTTGTAGGCGTTTCCTGACTTGTCGAGCGACTTGCGCCACATCCAGCCGTGGACCCCGACCCGGGTCCAGCTCCCGCGGCCGCCGAGCCGCTCGAGCGGGGTGCCCCGATTCAGGTGGCCCAGGAGCCGGCCGCTCGAGCTCCACTTGAGGACGGTCTGCTCGACGACGACCTCGAGATCGGCCGCGCGACGGGCGAGCTCGGGAAGGTCGGGGAGAGAGGCCGCGCCGGAACCCGCGCCCCCGGCGACCGCCATGGCGACGCACACGAAGGCGAGGACGGGCGGCCGAAGAATCCGCATGGATGCCTTCATCGTCGGCTTCCGTAGCTTGGGCGGACGGGGTGCGAAGGGCACTTCAAGCTTCGCGCGCGGCCGGAGTTTGTCAAGCGCCGGGCGTAGATTGTCGCCCGTGAACGCCGGCGACCCCACCTTCCGCGTCGTCCTCGTCGAGCCGCTGATCCCGCAGAACACCGGGGCCATCGGTCGGCTCTGCGTGGCGGCACGGGCCGAGCTCCACCTGGTCGGGCCGCTCGGCTTCTCGATCGACGACCGGCGACGGCGACGGGCGGGGCTCGACTACTGGCCCCACCTGGCGTGGGAAGCGTGGGACGATCTGCCCGCCTTCCTGCGCGGGGCCGAGCCGCCGGAGGACCGCTCGTGGTACGCGACGACCGGCGGCGGCATCACCTACGCCGACGCCCGGTTGCGGGCCGGGGACTGGCTCTTCTTCGGGGCCGAGACGGTCGGTCTTCCGGCCGACCTCACCGCAGACCGTCCGGGGCGATGCCTGGCCATTCCCATGGACCCTCGCGCCCGGTCCATCAACCTGGCCATCGCGGTCGGCATCGTCCTCTACGAAGGTCTCCGCCAGACCGGCTGGCCCGGCGACCCGCCGGCCGTCCTCACGTGACGATGATGACGCCGGTAGGTGATGTTATCTTCACTCGGAAGCGCTCTCGTCGATCCCCTGGAACATCCCCTTCGGGCCGCGAAGGACCGGTTCACCTGCCGATGCCCCCACGCCGCCGACTCGCCACCGCGCTCCTCGCTGTCCTGCTCCCGCTGGCGGCCTGCGGCCGCGGGCCCGCCTACGGCTC
>DATEDS010000129.1:0-5209 GCA_035281565.1 Gemmatimonadota bacterium | reverse complement strand
CTTTGAATCTGGGCGGAGATCCTGAACCGCCGCCACGAGACCTTTTTTTTCGACGCCCCGGTCCGGGACGACGGGGGCGCGATAGAGAGCGAATCTCTTTTTCGAGTCATCAACGTTGAGCCTTCACGAGCTACCACCTCTCGCCGCGGCCGTTCGACATGCCGCGGCGCCCCGGAACCCTCGATCCGCCGCGGATCTCAGCGCTCGTCTCCTTCTCGTTGTCGGCATCGGTCGCGCGCGAGCTGGAACGTCCGATGCACGGGCGGGGACGGCACGGACCGCCGGCCGGCGCGTGGATCGCGCTGCACGATCGAGGTCGAGCGCGAGGCGTAGGGCGTGACGGCTCGCGTCGGCGTGGCCCCGGCCACGGCGGCGCCAGCCCGAGGAACACCACGATGCACATCCCTGCGCGCGGGCGGACGGGGGTCCGTCCATGAAGCGCGAGATCCTCGTTACCGTATCCCCCAAAGAAACCCGCGTGGCGATTCTCGAGGACGACCAGCTCGTCGAGCTGATGGTCGACCGCGAAGAGGAAGAGCGTCACGTCGGCGACGTCTACAAGGGCCTGGTCACGGCCGTCCTTCCCGGGATGCAGTCGGCGTTCGTCGACATCGGCATGGAGAAGAGCGGCTTCCTGCACGTCTCCGACCTGGCCGGGGCTGAGCTCCTGGACGAGGACGACGACGGAAACGGCCGGAGCGACGGCCGGGGCGGTCACCGCCGCCGGCGCGGTCGTGGCCGTCGCGGCCCGAACGGGATGGCCATCCAGGAGCATCTCAAGCGCGGCCAGGAGATCATTGTTCAGGTCACCAAGGAGGCGATCTCGACCAAGGGGCCGCGCCTCACGGGGCAGGTGTCCCTGCCGGGCCGGTTCCTGGTCTTCATGCCCGGCGTCGACCACATCGGCGTCAGCCGCAAGATCGAGGACCGCTCGGAACGTGTCCGGCTGCGCAAGATCCTCGAGGAGGTGAAGCCCGAGGAAGGGGGCGTCATCGTCCGCACGGCGGCCGAGGAGCTGACCCGTCAGGAGTTCGAGCGCGAGGTCAAGAGCCTGGTGGAGACGTGGCGCAAGGTCGTCAACAAGTCGAGCCGGTCGAAGGCCCCGGCGTTGCTGCATCAGGAGGCCGAGCTCACGAGCGGCCTCATCCGCGACATCTTCTCGGACAAGGTGGACCGGTTGGTGGTCGACGACCGGCAGCTGTACGCTCAGGTGCGGCGCTACCTGAAGCGTCTCTCCCCGGAGCTGATGGACAGGGTCCAGCTCTATCGCGACCGGATCCCGCTCTTCGAGGCGATGGGCATCGAGCCCGAGATCGAGGCCGCTTTCCATCGCACCGTGCCCCTCAAGTCGGGCGGCTCGATCGTCATCGAACCGACCGAGGCGCTCGTGTCGATCGACGTGAACACCGGCCGCTACACGGGGAAGAAGGATCCCGAGGCCACGATCCTGAGGACGAACCTCGACGCGGCGCGCGAGATCGCGCGTCAGCTGCGGCTCCGGGACATCGGCGGAATCGTGGTGATCGATTTCATCGACATGGAGCTTCCCGCCAACCGGCGCAAGGTGCTCTCCGAGCTCAAGACATGGCTCGGCCGGGACCGCGCCAAGACCAAGGCGTTCGAGGTGAGCGACCTGGGGCTGATCGAAATGACTCGTCAGCGCCGGCGCCCCAGCCTATACCAGAGCGCCACCGAGCGCTGCGACGACTGCGGCGGATCGGGACGCGTCATGCAGTTCACCGCGCTCGCGCGGAAGATCGAGCGCCAGCTCCGACGGGCGGTCCTGGACGGGAAGAACAAGAAGATCCGTGTGCGCACCCATCCGGCGGTGGCGCTGTACCTTCTCGAGCACGAGAAGGACACGCTGGACCGGCTGGGGCGGGAGCACGGCCTGGAGATCCAGGTCGGGGACGATCCGCTGCTGCACCGGGACGATTTCGAGCTGATTTCGCTCCCCAGCCAGCGCCCGATCAAGCTCGACCTGACGGCCTGATCGACTCGGTCCGGTGGCCCGGGGAGGGCCGCCGGACGGAGCCGTCCGGCTTGACAGCCCTGGGACCGGGCGGGTAAGTTCCCTCTCTTCTATCTCCGTCATTTCGAACCGTTTGACCCAGGGCAGCCGAGAGACCGTGCACGCCATCATCGAGACCGGCGGGAAGCAGTTCCGCGTCGCCGCCAACGATACGATCCGCGTCCCCTCGCTCGGGGGAGAGCCGGGCGAGACGGTGACCTTCGACCGCATCCTGTACGCCCGCGACGGAAAGAGCGTCCATGTGGGCGCTCCGGTGGTCGAGGGCGCCACGGTCACGGCCGAGATCGTCAAGCAGGGGCGGGGGCCCAAGATCACGGTCTTCAAGTACAAGCGGCGCAAGCGGTACAGCCGCAAGCAGGGGCATCGTCAGGGGTTCACCGAGCTCCGGGTGACGGGCCTCGCCCTCGGGCGTCGCAAGGTCGTCGCCCCGGGATCGGAGGCCGCCGCCGAGGCCGACGAGTCGACACGATTCGTCTGTCCGGAGTGCGGCAACGAGTACGGATCCGAGCGCGGGCTCAAGCAGCACATCAGCCTGTCGCACAAGGAGTAGATCATGGCCCACAAGAAGGGACAGGGAGCGAGCCGGAACGGGCGCGACAGCGCCGGCCGCCGGCTCGGTATCAAGCGCTTCGGCGGCCAGCGCGTCCGCGCCGGCCACATCCTCGTTCGCCAGCGCGGCACGAAGTTCCATCCCGGTGCCAACGTGGGGCGTGGGAAGGACGACACGCTCTTCGCCCTCGTCGACGGAGTGGTGCAGTTCGAGCGCGGCAGCGGCGATCGCCGCCGTATCTCGGTGCTCGTATCCGAGTAGTGCCTGCGGCAAGCGGCGTGAAGCTGACCGTCGTCGGCGCCGGAAACGTCGGCGCCACCACCGCACAACGCCTCGCTGAGCGCGAGCTCTCGCGCGAAGTGGTCCTCATCGACATCCTGGAAGGGGTCCCGAAGGGGAAGGCCCTCGACCTATGGGAGTCCGCCCCGGTCGTGGGCTACGACACCCGCCTGGTGGGCGGTACGGACTACGGCCTCATCGAGGGCTCGGACCTGGTCATCGTGACCGCCGGCCTGCCCCGCAAGCCGGGGATGAGCCGGGACGACCTCCTCAAGAAGAACGCCGACATCGTTCAGGGTGTCGCGGGCGAGATCCGGGATCGCTGTCCCGACGCGATCGTGATCGTGGTCTCGAACCCGCTCGACGTGATGAGTTACGTCACGCTCGAGGTCACCGGGTTCGATCGGGCCCGGGTGGTCGGGATGGCCGGCGTTCTGGATACCGCCCGCTTCCGCTCGTTCATCGCGCTCGAGCTCGACGTGTCGGTCCGCGACGTTTCGGCGTTCGTCCTGGGGGGTCACGGCGATTCGATGGTGCCGCTGGCCCGCTACTCGACGGTGGCGGGTATCCCGCTGCCGCATCTGCTGGACGAGGAGCGGATCGAGGCTCTCGTCGAACGGACGCGGAAGGGCGGTGGCGAGATTGTGGAGCTGCTGGGCAGCGGAAGCGCCTACTACGCACCGTCGGCTGCAGCCGCCGAGATGGCCGAGGCGATCCTCAGGGATCAGAACCGCCTGCTTCCCTGCGCCGCCTGGCTGGAAGGCGAGTACGGTCTCTCCGACGTCTTCGTCGGGGTGCCGGTGAAGCTCGGGGCCGGCGGCATCAAGGAGATCGTCGAGATCGAGCTGACGGGGGAAGAGAAGAAGGCGCTGCATGCGTCGGCGGCGCACGTGAAGGAGACGATGTCTAAGCTGTCCCTCTAGGGGGGCGGCTGAAGGATCCCGCCTGGTTGCGAAACCCGTCCCTCGCTAGAGTAGCCGCCATGGCGACGGCGACGGCAAAACAGCGGCAGGCGGGGCACGAAGCCCCGAGCCGGCGCGTCTTCTTCCTCCGACGACTCCACAGCCTGACCGGCATCTTCCCGATCGGGCTCTATGTCCTCGTCCACCTCGGCATCAACTCCTTCGCCGCCAGCGGCGAGGAGATCTACGACGGGCTCGCCGAGCTGCTCGAGAGCCTTCCGTACCTCATCCTGATCGAGATCCCGTTCATCTGGGCGCCGATCCTGTTCCACTCCCTGTACGGGATCTACGTGCATGCCCGCGGAGACGGTAACGCCTTCCAGTACACGTATTCCAACAACTGGATGTACACCCTCCAGCGCTGGAGCGGGATCGTGGCGCTCGTCTTCATCGGCTGGCATTTCTGGCAGACCCGGCTGGCCAACTACCTCTTCGGAGTCCCGGTCGACTTCCGGATGATGGCCGACATCCTCGCCGATCCAGGGTGGGTCGCCTTCTACGTGGTCGGACTGGTGGCGGTCTCCTTCCACCTCGCCAACGGGGTCAGGACCTTCCTCATGACGTGGGGCGTGGTGACGGGCCCCGGCGCCCGACGCGCCGCGGCCAGGGTCTGCGCCGCATTCGGCGTGCTGGTTCTGGCGGTGTCGCTGGCCGCCGTGTGGGCCTTCATCAGGTAGCGTGGGAAGAGCGGGCAAGCCACGGTTCATCGTCGTCGGGGGTGGGCTGGCGGGCCTCATGACGACGATCCGGATCGCCGAGCGCGGACATCCGGTAGAGCTGTTCAGCCTGGTGCGGGTCTCCCGCAGTCATTCCGTCTGCGCACAGGGCGGGATCAACGGGGCGGTCAACACCAAGGGCGAGGGGGACTCCCCGTGGGTCCACCTCGACGACACGGTCTATGGCGGCGACTTCCTCGCCCATCAGCCGCCGGTCAAGGAGATGACCGAGGCGGCTCCCGAGATCATCTACCTGTACGACCGGATGGGGGTCATGTTCAACCGCACTCCCGAGGGTCTGCTCGACTTCCGCCGCTTCGGCGGCACCAAGGTCCATCGGACCGCCTACGCCGGCGCCACCACGGGCCAGCAGCTCATGTACGCCCTGGACCAGCAGGTCCGCCGCTACGAGGACGAGGGCCTCGTCACCAAGCACGAGGGCTGGGAGTTCCTGGGCGCCGTTCGTGACGGCCGCGGGGTGGCGCGGGGTATCGTCGCCATGGACCTGGCCTCGCTCGAGATCCGCGCCTTCCGGGGGGACGCCACCATGGTCGCCACCGGAGGCCCGGGCGTCGTGTTCGGCAAGTCGACCAACTCGGTCATCAACACCGGTGCCGCCAACGCCAATCTCTACCGGCAGGGGGCGAAGTACGCCAACGGCGAGATGGTG
>DATEDS010000128.1:0-4207 GCA_035281565.1 Gemmatimonadota bacterium | reverse complement strand
CCTGGACGACAGTCTCGAGGAGGTGGGCGCGTGAGCGATTCCGCCGGCACGGTCGAGCGCCCGGGCGAGCTCGGCGCGAGGACGCCCCGGTCGTCCCGCCTGTCGCGGTTCCTCCTGATCCCCGTCTTCGGGCTCTACCTGTACCTCATCCGGGACTCGACCCCCCCCATGTCCGAGGCCGAGCGGGTCGCCGCTTTCATGCTGTACATGATCCTCGGGATGCTGGTGTTGGGATCGGTCCTGGTCAAGCTGCGCGCCTTCCCGATGATGATCCTCTGCCTCCTGGGGGCGCTTCTCCAGACCTTCGCCATGATGCCCATGCTGCTCATGGGGTGGCGGCCGAACGAGGCCGTCGTCTTCGTGAACGTCCTCCTCATCATGGCCCTGCTCTTCGTATCCTGGCAGTTCCGGAGCGACGCGCGGTCGGGGCGCAGGTGAAGCGGTATCGGAACTACGTCGACGGAGCCTGGCGCGCCGGCGATGCCAGGACGTGGACCCCCAACCTGAATCCCGCCCGGACCGACGACGTACTGGGCGAGCTCCCGCTGTCGTCGGCGGCCGATGCCGACGAGGCGATCACGGCGGCCCAGCGGGCGCTCCCGGGATGGCGCGACGTCCCGCCTCCCGAGCGGGGCCGGGTGATCGCGCGCGTCCACCGGCTCATGACCGAGCGCGCCGAGGAGCTCGCGAAGACGCTGACCCGGGAGGAGGGGAAGATCCTCCGCGAGGCCCGCGGCGAGGTCGGGAAGACCCTCAACATCCTCGAATTCATGGCCGGGGAGGGGATGCGCCTGGCCGGCGAGACGATGCCCTCGGAGATGCAGAACACGTTCGCCTACACGGTGAGGGAGCCGGTCGGCGTGGTGGGCGCGATCACACCCTGGAACTTCCCGGTCGCGATCCCGTGCTGGAAGATCGCCCCGGCGCTCGTGGCCGGGAATACGGTCGTCTTCAAGCCCTCCTCGCTGACCCCCGCGACCGCGACCATGATCGTCGAGATGTTCGAGGAGGCGGGTCTTCCGGCCGGGGTGCTGAACCTGGTCCATGGCGAGGGCGACCCGGTGGGGAAGACGATCGTCGAGGACGAGCGCGTCCGGGCGCTGTCGTTCACCGGCTCCAACGGCGTCGGGGGCCGGCTCTACGCGTCGGGCGCCGAACGGCTCAAGAAGGTGCAGTGCGAGATGGGCGGCAAGAACCCCGTGCTCGTGCTGGAGGACGCCGATCTGGACCTGGCCGTCGAAGGGGTCCTCCTGGGCGCGTTCGGCTCGACCGGCCAACGGTGCACGGCGACGTCGCGCGCGGTCCTGGTGGACGCGATCGCCGACGAGTTCGTGGACCGCCTGGTCGAGGGCGCCCGAGGCCTCAAGGTCGGGGACGGCATGGACGAGACCATGGACATGGGCCCGTCCGTCGACGAGAGCCAGTTCGACACCGTGCTCGAATACGTCGAGATCGGACGGCAGGAAGGCGCGCGGTGCCTGATCGGCGGGGAGCCCCTGACGGGCGAAGAGCACCATCAAGGGTACTTCGTGGCGCCGACCATCTTCGATCGCGTCGACCCGGACAGCCGTATCGCCCAGGAGGAAATCTTCGGCCCCGTCCTGTCGGTGATCCGGGTCGCGGACTTCGACGCGGGGCTCGAGGCCTGCAACAACACCCGCTACGGGCTCACTTCCTCGATCTACACGACCGACAACGCGCGCGCCTTCAGGTTCATCCGCGGGATCGAGACCGGCATCACCCACGTCAACTCGCCGACCATGGGCGGCGAGGCGCAGCTCCCCTTCGGCGGCACCAAGGCGACCGGGGTCGGCCTGCGCGAGATGGGGAAGACCGCGATCGACTTCTTCAGCGAGTGGAAGACCGTCTACATCGACTACACCGGACGCAAGCGCGAGAGTCTGATCTACTAGCCCGAGGAGCGGCGACATGAAGCCATCCCCCATCGTCCGGGGCGCCGACGCCGTCCCCGCGGAGCCCGTCCAGGCCGGCGAAGGGACGACCCGGCAGGTCCTGGTCGGCCCGGACGAGGCCCCGAACTTCGCGCTGCGCCGCTTCGTCATGGAGCCGGGCGGCGGGATGCCGAAGCACACGAACACCGTGGAGCACGAGCAGTACGTCCTTCGTGGTCGGGCGCGGATCGGGATCGGCGACGAGGTGGTCGAGGTCGAGCCCGGAAGCGTCCTCTACATCCCCCCCGGCACGCCCCACTGGTACGAGGCCGTCGGCGACGAACCGTTCGAGTTCCTGTGCGTCGTGCCCAACCGGGAGGACCGGATCGAGATTCTGGAGTAGCGCCGCTTTCCGCCGGGGGCGCACTTTGACACGCGGCGACCGGGTGGTAGACTGAGACGGGCCGCGGTCATTGTGATCCCCATCCCCGTGATGGAGCCGATATGGACCGCACCGACGTCTTCCGCGCCTGGGGACGCATCCTCCAGGGGCGACCGCCCTCCCTGTCGATCGAGATCACGACCCGCTGTCCCCTCTCCTGCCCGGGCTGCTATGCGTACCAGCCGGAGCACCTGGCGGGGACCCCGCTCGAGTCGCTGAAGGACTTCCAGGGGGACGACCTGGTCCGCGGGATCCTCGAGGTGGTCGACCGCCACAGGCCGCTCGTCGTCCACCTGGTGGGGGGCGAGCCGCTGGTCCGCTACCGGGAGCTGAGCGAGGTCCTCCCGGCGCTGGTCGAGCGGGGGGTCCGGGCCGAGGTGGTCACCAGCGCCGTCCGCCCGATCCCCGAGTCATGGAGCGCCCTGGAGGGCGTGACGGTCGTGGTCTCGATCGACGGCCTCCAGCCCGAGCACGACGCGCGCCGGAAACCCGCCACCTACGAGCGGATCCTCAAGCACATCCGGGGGCACCGGATCTACGTCCACTGCACGGTGACCAGCCAGATGATGGAACGGCCGGGATACCTGGAGGAGTTCATGGCGTTCTGGAACGACCGTGACGAGGTCGCGCAGATCCGGATCAGCTTCTTCACCCCCCAGGTGGGGGAGACGAGCCGCGAGATCCTGACCCCGGAAATGCGCCGGCGCGCGGTCGCCGAGCTGGCCCGGCTCCAGGACGACCATCCGAAGCTCCTCTTCGGCGACGGGATGCGGAAGGCGTACCTGGACCCCCCGCAGAACCCCGCGGAGTGCATCTTCGCGCGCGTCACCAAGTGCATTTCGGCCGACCTGGAGACCGTCGTGACGCCGTGTCAGTTCGGGGGCAATCCCAACTGCGCCGAGTGCGGCTGCGTGGCGTCGATCGGGCTCCACGCCATCGGACGGCACCGGCTTGCCGGAGCCGTCCCCGTGGGCTCGATCTTCGACGCCTCGATCAGGGCGGGCTCGGCGGTCCGGCGGTTTCGCGAGCGGGTGGCGGCCGGCTGAACCCCGGCGTCTATTCGGCCCTTTCCAGCCGCCAGGCCGCCGTCTGGTGGAGCATGATCGGGTTCCCCTCGGGATCGAGGACGACCGCCATCCGGCAGACCTCCCGCCCGTCCTCCCCCTCGTTGGCCCAGACGTCGCGGACGAACTTCACGCCCGCCTCCCGGAGCCGTGCGGCATCGGCCTCGATGTCGTCGGACTCGAGGGCCAGGTAAGGGACGGGCGATTCCACCGCCTCGGGGGTGAAGGTATCGAGCGCGATCGTCTTGCCGTCCGGCGTCGTGAACTCGACCCACTTGCCGCCGTAGTCCTGGCTCAGCTCGAGACCCAGGGTCTCGCCGTAGAAGCGCCTGGCCCGGTCCATGTCGCGGGTCGGATGACCCACGAACGCGATCTTGCGGATCAAATCGGTCCTCCTTGGCTCAGGTCGTGACCCGGCGAGATGCACACTACACCTTCGCCCTCGGGAGGGGCTACTTTCCGTCAACGGCCAGAAGGAGGAGATCTTCGATGGGCACCGTGATCCGGGACGCCGAGATCGTGACCGCCAGCGACGTCTACCGCGCCGATGTCCGCGTCCAGGAGGAGCGGATCGCCGCGATCGGCGAGGACCTCCCCGCCGAGTCGGGGGACGAGATCGTGGACGGCTCGGACCGGCTCCTCATCCCCGGCGGAATCGATCCCCACGTCCACATGGCGCTCCCGTTCATGGGAACGGTCTCGATCGACGACATGGAGAGCGGCACCAGGGCCGCCATCATGGGCGGGACGACCGGGCTGATCGACTTCGTGATCCCCTCCAAGGGGGATTCGCTGCTCGAGACCCTGGA
>DATEDS010000127.1:0-9712 GCA_035281565.1 Gemmatimonadota bacterium | reverse complement strand
CTGTCCCTTTGCTGCATGGACCAGTGGGTGATCGAGGCTGGCACCTCGACCGGGGTTCCGGCCTCATCGTACTCCAGCGGACGGACGAACGAGGCGTTCTCGAGCGGCGCATCCCCGACCCCCTCCACGTACGTGAGCCGCTGACCGTCCGAGAAGACCGCCGTGTTGCTGACCGTTCCCAGGTGCTGACCCAGCGCTAGTTCGGCCGTCCGGGGGCGCGCCTCCTCCGCGCGCAGCCGGGCGCGCTCCTTTGCGCCGTAGACCACGATGACCAGCAGCAACAGTCCGAAGAAGCCGCCGAGGACGAGGAAGAGGGTGCGCGTCCCGCGCCGGTTCTCGATCTCTGCGATCTCGTCGTCGTGTCGGACAGCGTGCGGATCCGGGGACATGCGCCTCCTCCTTGCCTCGATCGCGAACGGAGCGGATGTGGCCGCGAAGGGAAGGAGTATTTCACGGCGCGGCGAGCGGCGTCAAGCGCCGGCGCCCGGCGGGTTTTTTGACGGGGGCCCGGCCCCGAGCGTAGACTTGCCGCGCTCGGGCAGGGTCGGACCTTCAGGAGTGCGCGCGTGGGAAAGTGGAAAAGCGTGGTGTGGAGCCTCGTCGGCGCCTCTGCGGCGATCGTCGCGGGATCGTTCGCGCGCCGCAAGTACGAGGAGTCCGTCCTCCAGATCGGCCACGAGTTCAAGACCGGCGAGGTGGTGGCTCGGGAGGGCGGTTATCAGTGCGAGCAGTGCGGGTACGTGCTCGCGCTGGCGGCGGGCAAGCGCATCCCCCCCTGCCCGAAGTGCAGCCACACGCGGTACCTGAAGATCTCCTGACGTTCCGGCCCGGCGATGGCGCGCAGCGAGGCCCGCTCTCCGTGGACGACGCGCCACGGTCCGGCGGCGCTGGGAATCGCGATCCTGATCGCGGCCGCCTGGCCCCTGGCCCCGCCAGCTTGCGCCCAGCGGGCGGTCCCGGCGCCCGCCGGGCGTGTCGAGATCGTCCTCGATGCGTCCGGACCGACGGGCGCCCGGCCGGGAGTGCCGGGAGGAGCGGGTCTGGCGGGCCGTTTCGTGCTCGCCCTGCGCGACGAGCTGGATCGCCGGGGAGACCTCCCCCCGATGGGCCTCCGCTCGTACGGATCGCTGGCAGCCGGACGGGCGGGAAGCTGCGGCGAGAGCCGCCTGGTCGTGTCGCCGGACGCTCCGCGGGAGGCGTGGGACCGGGGCTTCGAGGGTCTCCAGCCCGGGGGTTCCGCCCCGCTGGCGCTGGCCCTCGAGCGGGCGATCGGGGACGGGGCCGACACCTACGTCCTGCTGGCCGCCGGTGGCGACGGCTGTGGCCAGGACGCCTGCCGGACCTGGGAGCGGATCGTCCGTGAGCGACGGTCGGGGCGGCGGATCCAGCTCCACGTGGTCGCGGTCGACCCGACCGCCGAAGGTCGCGAAGCCCTGCACTGCCTGAGCCGGGCCGGCTCGGGCTCGTTCACGGTCCTGCGCGCCCCGGCCGACGTCCCTTCCGCGGCCGAGCGGCTCGCGCTCGTCCTCCGCAACGAAGGGCTCCTCGACGTCCGGCTGTGGGTCGGTGAGGAGCGCTTCGGCGCCCCCCTGCGCGTCATCCGTCCGCTGACCGGAGAAGTCGTGGCGGCCTTCGCCGGCATGGACGTCCGACCCGTCCCCGCCGGCATGTACGACCTGACCGTGGCGACCACGCCCGAGGTCAGGATCGAGCGGGTCCTCGTCATTCCCGGGGACACGACGGTCGTGGAGCGCCGCGAGTTCGGCCGGCTCCTGGTCGAGGCGCTCGGTCGGGACAACGAGCCGCGGCGCCATTCCCTGTCCCTGCGACGGCCGGCACGGAGGGAGGAGATCCGGTACGCCATGACCGGCGACACCCTGGTCCTCGGCGCCGGGCACTACGAGGTCCGGGTCGAGGCCGGGGACTCGCTGCTTCGGCGGTCCGTCGAGGTCCGGGCGGGGCGCACCGCGCGGGTGACGTTCGGCGGCACGGGCACCCTGATCGTCGAGGTCCCCGATCTTGACGATCCACCGCCCGATCTGGCCGTCGCGTACGGACCCAGCGCTTCGGTGACCCTCCGGGTCGGCGAGCCGGCCCTGCTCCCCGTGGGCAGCTACCGGCTCGTCGTTCACACGCTTCCCGTCTACGTGACCGAGAACGTGAGCGTCGAGGCGGGAACGACGACCCGGATCCGGCTCCCCGAGGTCGGGGTCCTCGGGGTCGAGCTCTCGAGCGTGGCCGGGCCCGAGCGCGGGATCCCGGCCGAGGTCTACGAGCCGCTCACGAAGGAGGTCTACGGCACCCTTCTGAGCGGCGAGCGACGGCTCACCATGCCCGGGACGTACAGGCTCGGCCTGGCGACGGTTCCGCCCCGCGACATCGGTCCCGTGTCCGTCCCCGCCGGCGAAGAACGGATCGTCGCCCGGGACGGCCTATCGCGCATCGAGCTGTCCACGTCCGCCGCCGCCGCCGTCCGGCTGGAAGTGCTCGATACCGAGGGGCGCTCGCTGGCCGAGGGAACCGGGAGGCGCCCGTCGCTCACCGTCTGGCCGGGCGAGTATCGGGTCCGCGTCTGGCAGGGCAGCGAGCGGCTGTGGGAGGGCGACGTCACGGTTGCGCCCGCGAAATCCGCCAGGATAGATTGGGCTCCTTCCTTACCCGTCCAACCGACAGGAGAGATCCCATGAGCCTCACCGGCCTTCTCTTCTTGCTGGTCATCGCGGCCATCGTGGGCGCGATCGGGCAAGCCATGGTGGGAGCGAGCCTGGGCGGCTGCCTGGTCTCGATCGCCCTGGGGTTCGTGGGCGCGCTGATCGGCGGCTGGCTGGCCGCGGAGCTGCGGCTCCAGGAGCCGTTTCCCATCACGATCGAGGGTCAGACGTTCCCGCTGATCTGGTCGATCATCGGCGCCGCACTGTTCGTCGCGGTGTTGAGCTTGATCAGCGGCCGCCGCCGCATCTAGGCAGATCGCTGAACGATCTGCACGGGCCTCCTGTCTAGCCTCCACGAGTCCGAAAGCGTCTCGGAGTCGCAAAAGGGCACCGTCGGAAATCGGCTGCGCCGGGTGGTGGGCTGGGGGGCCCTGGCGTGGCGATGGATCTCGTTCTATGCCCGCAACCTCTGGTACAAAGCGGCCGCCGATCAGATCTTCTTCCTCGCGTCCGGCATCACGTTCAACGTCCTCGTCACGATCGTCCCACTGCTGCTCCTCAGCATCTCGATCCTCGGCACCATCATCGAGTCCTCCACCTCCGCCCGGGAGCAGGTCCTCGAGTTCATCCAGCGGGTGATCCCGCTGGACAGCGCCCGTGCCGAGACGCTTCTCTTCAGTCTCGTCGAGGATCGGGGGCTGTTCGGCGTGATCGGCCTGATCGGCCTCGTGTGGGCCGCCACCCGCCTGTTTGGATCGCTGCGGACGGTCCTGGAGGTGATCTTCGAGATCCCCCCGGAAGATCGGCTGGGCATCGTCGAGGGTAAGATTCACGACATCAAAATGGTGGTCGTCGTGGGTAGTCTCTTCACGCTCACGATCACGCTCACGACGACGCTGCGATGGGTTGAGAACTACGGGATCGGATTCCTCGGCCTGGACGCCTACGACATGTCCTGGGTCACGGCGCTGATCAGCATGCTGCTCGCCTTCAGCATCACCTATGTCATGTTCTATTTCGTCTATCGCTACGTGCCGGATCGGTGGATTCCGCGCACCGATGCCGCGTTTGCGGCGTTGTTCTGCAGCGTGCTTTTCGAGCTAGCCAAGCAGACGTTCATCACCTATCTGTCCAACTTCGGCCGCTATCTGGAGCTCTACGGCTCGTTCACAAATCTGGTAGTGGTGGCGTTCTGGGTCTACTACAGCAGCATCGTCTTCATGCTGGGCGGGCAGCTGGCTCGGATCGCACAGGTCCACAGCGGCCGCGGAACGCCGCCCGGCTGGGGCTTGCGCGGGGAAGCGCCGTGAGGCGGGCGCCGGCGCTCGGGGTCGCGGCGCTGCTGCTCGTCGTCGCGGGCCCGGTCTCGGCCCAGCAGGAAGGACCGCAGGCGGAGCTCCGCCGGCGAGGCTGCTGCCTCGATCAGGTCGAGGACGGCGCCAAGATCGAGGAGGTGGAGGTCGACGGCAACCGCGCCCTCTCCGAAGGCACCATCGAGAACGCCCTGGCGACGAGCGAGAGCGGGTTCTGGCCGTGGAGCGACGACCGTTACCTCTCCAAGAGCGACTTCCTGGACGACCTCGAGCGCCTCTACATCCTGTACCAGCGGCACGGCTACTTCGACTTCGAGCTGCTGTCGTACGACGTGCGGAACGGGGCGGGCGCGCACATCCGCTTCGAGGTTTCGGAGGGCGAACCGACCCTGGTCGATACGCTGTCCCTTGCCGGTTTCGACTACTCCCCGGAGGTCGAAGCCAGGATCCGGGATGCGTTGCCGCTGAAACAGGGCGAGATCTTCAACGAAGCCGACCTGGTGGGCTCGCGAACCTTGCTGGAGAACGGCTTCCAGGACCGGGGCTACGCGTTCGCCACCGTCCTGCTGGAATACCGGATTCGAAAGGAAGCCCACACGGCCAGCGTCACCTACACGGTCGTGCCGGGGGAGGTGTACTACTACGGCGAGATCGACATCGAGGGCGAAGAGGACCCGGGGGACGTGGAGCTGGTCCGCGGCCAGCTCGCCTTCGAGAGCGGTGAACGGTACGGGCGCCAGGAGATCCTCGACAGCCAGCGGCGTCTTTACGAGCTCGGGATCTACCGCCGGGTCGAGATCGAGCCCCGGTTGGGATCGGTCCGCGGCGACACGGTCGACGTCGTCGTCGCGGTGGTGCCTTCGCCGACCCAGATCGTGCGGGTCGGCCTGGGCTACGGAACGGAGGACCTGCTGCGCGTGAGCGGCTCCTGGCTCGATCGGAACTTCTTCGGCGGGAGCCGCCAGTTCGAGCTCGCGGGACTGTATTCCGGCCTCGAGCGCCGTGCGGCGGCGAGCTACCGGCAGCCGACCTTCCTCGTCCCGGACCTCGATTCCAGCCTGACCGGCTTCCTGCGATTCGACACCGAGGACAACTATACCGTCGAGCGTATCGGCGCGAGCGGCCGCCTCGGCTATCGTGTGAGTCGGCGCATCCAGGCGAGCGCCAGCCTGACCGTCGAGCGCGCCAACTTCTCCAACTTCGACGAGGGGGTGCTGATCCCCGAGCTCGGTCGCGACTTCATCAACCCGAGCCGGCTCATGAACGCGGACTTGCGCACGACCTACGACGGCACCGATTCACTGTTCATGCCCAGCCGGGGGTTTCGCGCCGACCTCGCCTATCAGGTCGGACTGCCGGTCGCGTCGTTCGACTATGGGTACCACAAGGTCACGATCCTCTTCGCCGCCTACCGTGAGGTGAGGGAGGGCTGGGTGGTCGCGGCCAAGGTCCTGCCCGGGGCGATCTCGACCTTCGGCGGCGAGCAGGCCCGGGTCCCTCTCTTCCAGCGGCTGTTCGCCGGTGGATCGACGAGCGTCCGCGGATACGAGCGCCGTCAGCTCGGCCCCAAGGACGACCCCGCCGCCCGCGGCCAGACGCGCGATCCGGAGCCGATCGGCGGCAACGCGCTGTTCGAGACCAGTCTGGAGCTGCGGTTCCCGATCCGGGGTAACATCCGGGGGACGGCGTTCGTGGACGCCGGGAACGTATGGTCCGAGCCCGGCGATCTGGCGCTCGGCGACCTAGAGTACACGCCGGGAATGGGCCTCCAGTACGTCACGCCGATCGGGCCGATCCGTCTGGACGCGGCGCGGCGAACGTCGGGGGAGGAAGAGGAGTTTCTGCCGAGATGGGTGTTTCACATATCGATCGGCAACGCGTTCTAGGCAGGGCGTGTTGAGCGACCAGACCTCCTCTCGCGGGGCGTCCCCGCGGCCGGGTCGCCGGTCGTTCCCGGTCCGGGTCGCTCGCTGGGTGCTGATCGGGGCGATTTCGATCGTCGTCCTCGTCGTGGCCCTCGTCGTGGGCGGCATCCTGTGGCTCCGGACGTCCAGCGGCGGCGAGTTCGTGCGCGGGCAGATCCAGCACCGGCTCGGCGAGCTCGTGAACGGCGAGGTCCGGCTGGCCGGGGTCGAGGGCGACATCCTCACCGGCATCGAGCTCCGCGACTTCGCGCTGGTGGACGAGGACGGGGTCGCCCTCCTCCAGGCCGAGCGGATCCGGGTCGCCTACACGCCGGCGCCGTTCTTCGACAGACGGGTGGCGGTAGCGCGGGTCGAGCTCGTGCGTCCCGAGATCGCGCTCGTACGGCACGACGACGGGCGGTGGAACTTCCAGACCATTTTCAAGGAGCGGCCGCCCCCGCCGCCAGGGGCGCCCCCGGGATGGGGGTCGTGGGTGCAGATCGACCACCTGGAATTCGTCGACGGCAGCGTGCGGTTCGGCTTCGAAGGTGGCGGCTGGCCGGGTTTCGATTGGGCGGACAACCGGTTCGTCGACTTGAACGGCGCGCTGCAGCTCGGCCTCTACGACCGCGAGCGAACCGTGCGCCGGTTCGTCGCCCGTGACCTGAGCCTTCGCGCCACGGCCCCCCTGCTCGAGATCCGCCGGATCGACGGCGAGGGGATCTGGACGCCGGACAGCGTGGCGCTCCGCGAAATCGAGTTCGTGACGGCCGGAAGCGACATCCGGACCGACGGCCTGCTGACGCTGGGCGAGCACGACAGCCTCGCACTGGGCGTGGAAGCGCGGCGGATCGACATGGGGGAGGTGAAGCGTTTCTTCCCGGCGGTGCGCCTGGACGGGGTCGGCTCGATGACCGGCCGGCTCTCGGGGCCGGTCTCGAACCCGACCGTTATCCTCGACACGGCCACGGTCGAGACCGGCCGTTCCACCGTCACCGCCAGCGGGACCTTGCACGACCTGGCCGACCTTCGCTTCGAGCTGGACGCCGAGGTGGTGCCGCTGGCCCCCGAGGACGCGCGGCTCTTCGTCGAGGCGTACCCGATCGCCCAGCCCGTCCGGGGGAGCGTCCGGATGGCGGGGCCGCTGCGTGAGCTCGAGATCGACGCCGACCTGGGCTCGCCTGCCGGGGACATGACCGCTCGCGGCACGGTCTCCCAGGGGGTGGGTCCGCTCGCGTACGACCTGGTGGCGACGTCCCGGGAGCTGGACGTCGGCGCGCTGATCGGGAGGCCGTCCGTGGACCTCGTCCTGAGCGGTCTGTACCGGATCGACGGCCGGGGGACCGGCCGCGACGCAGAGGCGCTCTTCGCGGGCGAGCTCGAGCGGTCGCGGATCTACCGCTGGGACCTCCTGGCGCTGGAAACCCGCGGGAATCTGGCGGGCGGTGTGTACCGAGCGGACACGCTGATCGCGCGGACGCCGGGGTCGGTCGTGAGCGGCGAGGGTGACTTCGGCCTCTCAGGAGACGGCGTGATCGTGGCCGATCTCGTTCTCGAAAGCCAGGATCCGGAAGAGCTGTGGCCGGGGCTGGGCGAGTTCGGCGGGGTCGTGCGCGGCGACGTGCGCCTGGAGGGGACCTTCCGGGGGTTCGACGCGACCGGGGATATCGTAGCGGGAGACTTGAGCCTGTACGGGGTGACCGCCGACTCGTTCGCGGGGACGATACGGCTCGACGAGGTGGGCGGCCCGTTCACCATGGAAGCGGAAGGCACCTTCCACTCGCTGGTCGTGGCGGGCGTGGTGGCCGACACGGCGAGCGTCGTGGTGTCCCACGACAGCGGATCGATGGGCATCCAGGCGTTCCTGGACCACGGCCAGGAGGTGACGACCGACGTCACGGCCGTCGCCGACTTCACCGGACCGGCGCCGACCGTGACCCTCAGCCGCCTGCTCTACCGGACCCCCGAAGCGACCTGGGCCATCGCCTCCGGCGACCTCGCCTATCGGGAGGGTCGGGTGGTGGCCCGCGAGCTCACCTTGAGCCAGGACGGCCAGTCGGCGACCCTCGACGGAACCCTGGCGCTGGACGAGAACACTCCCTCGGACCTGGCGTTCAGCCTGGACGCGGAGCTCTCCACGCTGGCGGTCGTGGCGGGCCGCCCGGCGGGCGACTTCGACGGCCGGGCGACGGTCGAGGGACGTCTCCAGGGGCCGCGGGCGGCTCCCGTGATCGAGCTCGCCGGCGCGGTGCAGGAGGGGTCCATCTACGGCTTCCGATTCGTCCGGATCGGCGGGGATCTCCGCTACGAGGACCGGCAGGCGGAGATCGATCTGACCGTGACGTCGCCTACCGAGGGGCACGACATCGTCGCCGCCGGGACCGTACCCGTGGATCTGGCCCTGGTGGCGGGGGTGGACCGCGTTCCGAACCGTGAGGTGGACCTGCATGTCGAGGGACGTAACACGGACCTCACGCTGCTGGCCGCATTCCTGCCGACGATCCAGGACGTCTCCGGCCCGATCGACGTGAGCGTGGACGTGACCGGTACCACCGAGAATCCGCGCTTCGAGGGGGTGGCGACGCTCCGCGACGGGGCTTTCCGGATTCCCGCCACCGGCGTTGGATACGAGGCCATCAACGGTCGGATCACCTTCAACAACGACGAGATCGTGATCGAGCGGATCGACGGGACGGACGGCGAGCGGGGCAGGTTCGAGATCGACGGACGGATCGCCATGGAGAACCTGCGGCTGGGGGGGCTGGCCGTCGATCTGCAGGCGACGGACCTGGAGGTCGTCGAGCTCTCGCGCCAGGAGGTCCAGATGAACGCGGCGCTGACGCTGACCGGGACGACATCCGCGCCCGAGATCACCGGCCGCGTCGAGGTGGACGAGATGATCTATCGGCTCCCCGAGCGGTCGCGGAAGGACATCATCGACCTCGACCAGGCCGTGGTCTACGTGGAGCTGCCCGGCACCCGGTCCGATGTCCCCGTGCGCGAACGGTCGCCTTCCCTGTGGAACCGCACGCGCCTCGACGTCGAAGTGACGGTCACCGACGACGCGATCCTCACGGCGAGCAACGCCCGCATCGAGATCGCCGGCGACCTGTCTCTATTCAAGCCCGCCGGAATCGGCACTCCGACCCTGTCGGGCACGCTCGACGTGCTGGGTGGCTACTACGAGGAGTTCGGGAAGCGATTCGTGATCGAGGAGGGGGAGATCTTCTTCTACGGGACACCGGAGCCGAACCCGGGGCTCCACATCGTCGCCTCCCACACCGTCCCGTCGGTCCAGGGGGCCGGCGATGTGGACATCCGGATCATCGTCGGCGGCACGGTCAGGGCGCCGACCATCGACCTCGAGTCGACGCCCGCGTTCGACAAATCCGAGATCATCTCGATCGCGCTGTTCGGGACACCCTCGGTTCCCACCGGGCAACAGAGCCAGTTCGAGGAGACGGTGACGGGGCTCTTCGTGGGGACCCTGGCCGGCCCGCTCCAGGACGCGCTGGCCGGCGAGCTGGGGCTGGACGCCGTCGAGTACACGCAGCGCACCGAGGAGACCGGCAACGTGGCGAACCTGTTCCGGGTCGGCAAGTTCATCACGCCGGACGTCTACGTGACGGTCGAGCAGGAGGTGGGCGGGTCGGAGGACCGTCAGGCGGTCGGGCTGCGGTACCAGATCTCGCGGCAGTTCACGGTTCAGGGGAGCGCGGGGACGCGGCAGTCCGGGGTCGATCTGTTCTGGGAGTTCGCCTTTTGAGAAGGTGCGTTCTCGCGCTGGGTGAGGGCGTTCATCCGGCGCGCATCGGCGAGTCACGCGTCCGAGGGCCGGGTCGGT
>DATEDS010000126.1:0-6857 GCA_035281565.1 Gemmatimonadota bacterium | reverse complement strand
GTGCTGTTAGGGTTCAGGAATTCCTCCAGCACCACCGGATCGTCCAGATCGGAGACGTCCCAGATCAAGGTGCGCGTGTGATCGACGAGACCGGCGAGCTCGTCGCCCTCGTCATCCATCAACAGGTAGCGATGGTCATCGGTTAACCAGGCCTGGTGCGTGTAGGCCACGTTCGGGTACTCGGCGACCGCCACCGCGACGGGATTCTGCTTGTCGGTCACGTCCGCGATCGAGAGCGCGGTCTCGTTCGAGCCGAAGCAGATCTCGCGGCCCTGGTAGTCCTCGTCCGGTCCCTTGTACAGGACGCACTGCGCGTCGTGCGAGTAGCCGGTCTTCTGGATGCCGGTGTTCGGGTCCGCGAAGCAGCCCGCGAACTGCGGGTTCTTGGGATCCCGGATGTCGATCATGTGCAGGCCGCCGCCGCACGTGTCGCCGCCCTCGCCTCCACCCACCGCGTAAGCGAAGCCCGTGTCCTCGTTGATCGCGATGTTGTGGGCGCTGTGGATCCGGTCGTAGTGCGCGTCCTCGGTGAAGGTCTGCGGCGCGTTCGACACGTTCCGCAGCCGGGTCAGGTCGAATACCTGAACGCCGTGCGCGCCGGAGTTGTCGGCCACGATGAACACGTGGTCCTTGTAAACCTTCATGTCGCGCCAGGCGGCGCCCGGGGAGCCCTCGGTCTTTGGAAGGTCGCCCAGGTAGACCGGGTTCCCGGGATCGCTGACGTCGACGAAGGAGGTCCCGTCCATGCGACCGACCAGCGCGTACTCCTTGCCGGTCTCGGGATCGGTCCAGCCCCAGATGTCGTTGAGCTCGACCCCGCGCGTCCCGCCGATCGAGGCGTTGGGCACGAACGCGAGGAGCGTCACGTCCTTGCACTCGAAGTGGGCGGCCTTGCCGCCTTCGCACGAGACCGGATCGCCGCTCACTCCCGCCAGCGTCTCGACGGGGAGCGCGACAGTGGCCGCGATGTTCCACGTTCCGTTCTCCTCGACGAAGATCGCGCCCGCACCGAGACCATAGTCGTCGCCGGGAATGCCCACCGCCGCGAGCCCACCGCCGATCTGGAATGCGGCGCCCACGCCCGCGTTCGGATCCAGGTCCGGGACCTCGAGCGAGGTGGCGCGAACCCAGCCATCGCCTTCCTGCCGCAGCTGGACCACCGCCCCGCGGAACTCGTTCACCCCCGGCTCGGACACCCACACGCTGCCGTCGTCGGCGCGGTGGATCACGGACCCGAAGAACGTCTGCGGCCCCGCGTCGTCACGAGGACCGATCCGCCCGACCTCCTGCCAATTCGAAGACGCGTGGCGGAAGGCGATCACCTGGCCCCGCGCCTCGTTGGCCCCCGGTGCCCCGACGAGCAGGTACTCGCCCGTCACCGCCGCGCCGGCACCGAACCTTTCCTGCACTTCCGTGCCCGAAAGTCGCTGGGGCGCGCCCCAGGCCGATTCCCCCTCCGGCGGGTAGATCCACAGCCCACCACGGCCGGAGTCGGCCCCCGCGGCGGCGATCACCGCCGCGCCGTCGAATACGGCGAGCGTCCGGCCCCATCCCTCGTCGAACCCGACGCCTTCGGGGGCCTCGAAGGTCCCGGCATGCCGCCAGCTGCCGTCCGCCTGCCGGCGGAACGCGTGGACGGCTCCGGTCGTGGAGTCGCCGTCGGCCTCCGACGCCAGCGCCAGATCGCCCTCGAGCCCGAGCTCGACGCCGAACGCGTCGCCCGGCGCGCGATCGGGCGCCACCAGCTTCGCGGTCTGGCGCCACGTTCCGTCCTCGCCGCGCTCGAAGGCGTACACCGCGCCACGCGCCTCCTCGGCTCCCGGCGCGCCCACGACCATCACGTCGCCCGACACGTCGACGAAGGCCCCGAACCCGTCGCCGATCGCGCCGTCGTCCGCCGACAGCCGGGCCACCTGGGTCCAGCCCTCGCCGGTGTTCCGGTAGACATACACGGCGCCTGGCTCGCGGTCGCTCTGGGCCCGCGCGAACAGCGCCTCGCCCTCGGCGATGCCGGCGGCGCCGCCGAACTGCGCCGCTGCCGGGACCGCGGAGGCCACTCCGAGGATCAAGGCCATCAGAATGCTCTTCGTCATCATTCGCTTCCTTGCTTGAGATTTTCTGCGGAATCGAACCCTTACACTGAGGATCATGGTCTCGTTCCGACGGACGACCGGGAGGGAATTCTCGTTCAACCGCGATCCGTCCGCCGCTGCGACGCGCGCTCCACGGGTCAGCTCATGCCGCCCAGGGCATCGCTCGCCTCGCCGATCAGCGCCTTCCGCTCGGGGTAGCGCAGGAATGCGCTCTTGAAACCGTTCAGGAGCAGTTTCTTGACCTCCTCGAGGTCGAACCCCAGATGCTCCACGAGAAGCTCTATCTCCCGAGTCATGGTGGTGTTCGACATGAGCCGGTTGTCGGTGTTCACGGTCACCCGCAGCCCGCGGTCGAAATACTCGCGGATGGGGTGCTCCTCGATGGAATCGACGGCCCCCGTCTGGACGTTCGACGTCGGGCACATCTCGAGCGGGATCCGGTGGTCGCGCACGTACTCCACCAGATCTTCGTCCTCGCGCAGGCGGACGCCGTGGCCGATCCGATGCGCGCCCGTGTAATGAAGCGCCTGGTGGATCGACTCCGGCCCATAGGCCTCGCCGGCGTGTACCGTCACGTTGAGGTTCGCGTCCCGCACGATGTAGAACGCCTCGCGGAACCACTTCGCGGGATTGTCCACTTCGGCTCCGGCGAGGTCGAAGGCCACCACCCCGCGATCCTTGTACTCGACCGCCAGCGCCGCCATCCGGAGCGCGCGCTCGGGCTCGAAATGGCGCAGACCGCAGATGATCTGGTAGGCCTGCGTGCGGGGGTGGAGCTCCATTCCGCGCGCCAGCCCGCGCTTGACCGAGTCGACGACCTGGCGGGGGGAGAGACCCCGCTTCGTGGACAGGATCGGCGCGTATCGGACCTCCATGTACCATACGTTCTCGGCGGCTGCGTCTTCGACGAGCTCGAACGCGATTCTTTCCAGCGCCTCCTCGGTCTGCATGACCGAAGTCGTCACGTCGAACCGGTTCAAATACGCGACGAGATCGCGCTCGGGGAGTTCCTGCGTGAACCAGCTCCGGACAGCGTCGGCGGAATCGAAGGGGAGCTCTACAGCGTCCGTCTCCGCGAGCTCCCAGATCGTCTCCGGGCGTAGCGAGCCGTCCAGATGGACGTGCAGGTCGGTCTTGGGCAGCCGTTCGAGGAGACCCCGATCGACGCTCATCGGGCGGGGCCCTTCGCGGCCTGCCCGAGTCGAAAGCGGATGCGCGCGCCCTCGATCACGTGCCCGTCGGGATCGAGCGGCTGACCCGCGCCGTCGTAGAGCGCCCCCTCCCCCGTCGAGAGCGAGGATCCGGCGGCGGGCTCGTACGCGGTCACCGCGTCGCGCCAGCGCGCCCAGGGCCGGACCCGAACGGCGACGTCGTTGACCGTCACCAGAACCTTTCCGTCGATCATTCCCCTCCGCCTTCGCCCGCGGCCGGCCAGGGCTCGAGCTGCCGGATCCGGTTCTGGATCCCGTAGACGATGGGTCGCGGCAGCGTTTCCAGGTAGTCGGCGAACACATCGCTGTCGATGAGACCCGTGTTCGTCGCCTCGACCGCCTCTTCGAACGGCCCGTAGTCGTCGCCGCCCGTGGCCATGAAGTTGTTGACGGTCATCGTGTGCAGCCGGTCGGGATCCAGCACGCGGCCGTCCTCGACGATCCGGTCCCCGGTGTCCTCCAGCCAGGCGTCGCGGACGCGCTCGCCGATCGGTCTCGTGGGGTCGAACGCGAATCGCACACCGGACACCTGCCCGACCGACCCCGTCACCGCCGCCTCGAGCACCCGCCGCACCTGGTCTCCGGTCAGCGTCATGCGGATCAAGGTGTTCTGGAAGGGCTGGACCGCGAACACGTCCCGGAAGCTCACGGGGCCGGCCTGCAGGTCGGCGCGGATCCCACCCGCGTTCGTCATCGCCATCTCGGTTCCCGTGGCGGCGCGCTGGGCATCCGCGATGAGGTCGCCGAGCGCGCTCTCCCCGCGCCGATCCCGCACGAGGGTCTGCGCCAGCTCGGTGATCGGGCGGTCGGCGATCGCCGCCGTCATCGTCCGCCACTGCTCGACCCGCGCCTCCATCGCGGAATCCGGCGTGACCTCGGCGGTACGCGTGGTCCAGATTTCGGCGTGATGGCCGACGATCCGGCCGACGCCGCGATCGTAGGTCAGAACGGCGACTCCCACCGCCGCCCCGCTCGAGGCCGCCTGCACGATCGGGATTCCGTTGACGACGGTCTGGAACCGGGTATGAGTGTGGCCGGAGACGATCAGATCGACGGGGGCGGTGATCCTGCGGGCCGCGTCGGCGATCTCGCCGCGCATGGCGCCGTGCCCTTCGTCGATCGCGCCGGCGTGCACCACCAGGATGATGAGATCGGCGCCCTCGGACTCCACCCTCGGCACCAGCTCGTTGACGACCTGCGCGATGTCGAGGAACTCGTAGGGCTCGACGTTCACGGGGAGGGTGGTGAACGGCGTCGAGGTCGTGATCCCTCCGATGACGGCGATCTTCAGGCCCGCGCGCTCCAGGAACGTGTACGGCACGGCCCACTCCGGACGCTGTCCCGTCGCCTTCACGAAGATGTTCGCCGCCAGGAAGGGATACTCCGCCTGAGCGATCCGCGCCTCGAGCGTGTCGATGCCCCAGTCGAACTCGTGGTTCCCGATCGCCGCGGCGTCGACGCCGAGCGCGTTCATGACGTCGATCGAGGCCCGCCCGCCGCTCAGATTCGACACGACGGTGCCCTGCATCTGGTCGCCGCCGTCGAGGTGGATGGTGGCGCCGGGATACCGGTCTTCGATCGGGCGCACGTACGCGGCCAGCGTGGCCGCACCGCCGATCGTGTCCCCCTCGGCCCAGGTCGGAGTCGTCGGCTCGAGCGCGCCGTGGAAGTCGTTGGTCGCGATGATCGCGAGCCGGAGCGAGTCGCTCGCGGCGGGAAGCGGCGCCGGCAGCGATGCCAGGTTCCGCGGACCGGGCTCCCCCCCGGTCCTTCCGACGCTCTGGGCGCGGGCCTCTCCCGCCAACCGCCCCGATTCGCGCTGGAGGAGCGCGGCCAGCCCTGCGCTATCGGCGAAGGTGTAGCCCGAGGTGGCCGCCGCGGGGACGATCCGCCACGAGCGGTCGAACACGTCCGCCCGCCGGATCGTGTCCCGCTCGGCGATCCAGTCGATCAGGAGCTGACGGACCTCGCCCGCGCCCTCCGACACGACCGGCGCATCGGCGATCATGCTGTAGCCGCCGCCCCCGCCCTGCCGGTAGTTGTTGATCGCGAGCGTGAACGTCTGCTCGTCCGTCACGGGATCGCCCTCGTGCGTCAGTCCGACGATCCGCTCGCCGAGCGGCTTCGATACGTCGATCTCGTACTCGACGCCTGCCACGACGTCGAAGTTGTAGCCGGGAACCGAGTCGACCTCGAGATCGGTGTCGCCGCCGGCGTCGACGAGCTCCCCCTCGGGAGTGGTGCGATGGAAGTACTTGGCCGAGTACTCCAGGTACTCGCGAAGCTGGCGGCCCGTGACGCGGATCGTCTTCAGCGTGTTGTCGTAGGCGTAGAGGGCGGCGGCGTCGGCCTGGGTGATCGGCCCGGGGCCGAGGGTGGCTTCCGGGTTGAACGCCGACGCCGCGGACAGATCGGCTCCGGTGGCGTCGAGCTGGACGCGCTGGATGAGGTCGAGGATCGCGGTGTCCGCGACCCGCGCGGCCGACGCCGACCACGCGTCGGGCGTGAAGCCGATCGTGTCGGCCACGTAGGCGACCACGCGCTCGTGGTAGGGGCGCATCTCGGCCATGAGGTCCGGATCGGGAGGAACCCCCGCGGTCGGGAGGGCCGTGGCCGAGCGGCCGACGACCCGCCACCCATCGTCCGCGCGCTCGAGCTCGAGCGAGACCACGGCGAGGGCCTCGGCCCAGCGCCCCGCCTGCGTGACGAGCACCCCGGCCACCGTATCGGCGGGGACGACCCGGTGGCTGTGGCCCAGAAAGATCGCCTCGAGTCCCGGCAGGGCTTCGGCGAGCGCGCCGCCCGCGTCCTCGGGGGGCACGCCGGTCGCGGCCTCGTCGTACGAGGAACCGGGACCGAGACCCGAGTGCATGACGGCGATCTGCACGTCGCTGTCCCGCTCGAGGTCCGGCCAGACGCGGCGCGCCGATTCGACGATGTCCCGGAACTCGAGCCTGCCCTCGACGTTCGCCCGGTCCCAGATCGTCGAGCCCGGCGTCGTGAGGCCCAGGATCCCGACCCGCACGCCCCCGCGATCGACCACCGTGAACGGCGGGAACGCGGCGGAATCGGTGCCGGCCACGAAGACGTTGGCGCCGAGGAACGGGAACTCCGCCCCGGCGATCGCGCGCTCCAGGGCGGGGATGCCGAAGTTGAACTCGTGGTTCCCCACCGCCGCCGCGTCGTACCCGAGGTGGTTCATGGCGGCGATGACCGGGTGGACGTCGGCGGGCTCGACGACCCCGTAGTAGTAATCGAAGGGGTTTCCCTGGAGGAGGTCGCCCGAGTCGACCAGGAGGACGGCCGAATCGGCGGCCCGGATCGAGTCGACCAGAGTGGCCACACGGGCGAGGCCCAGGTCCTCCTCGGACGCCGTGTAGTAATCCCAGGGGACGATCCGGCCGTGGACGTCGGTCGTGCCCATCAGCGTGAGCCGAACCGTGTCGCCGGCGGCTGCGCCATCCCCTCCCGAGGGGCCTCCGGGTCGGGGCGCACAGGCGGCGAACGCGAGGAGGAACGCGGCGGCGGCGAGCGCGACGGCCGAGCCGAGACG
>DATEDS010000125.1:0-2304 GCA_035281565.1 Gemmatimonadota bacterium | reverse complement strand
CTTCGTCCTCGACGAAGTCGTCCGCATGGCGCCCAACATCCGGCAGCGGATCACGGGCGGCAACGCTCAGATCGAGGGCTTCGACTCGGTCGAGGAGGCGCGCGACATCGCCATCGTCCTCCGGGCCGGGGCCCTGCCGGCGCCCCTGGAGATCATCGAGGAGAGGACGGTCGGCCCGTCCCTGGGGTCCGATTCGATCGAGTCGGGCCGGCGGGCGGGGCTCTTGGGGATCCTGGCGGTCGCCGTCTTCATGGTCATCTACTACCGTGCATCCGGTCTGGTGGCCGACCTCGCCCTGGCGATCAACATCGTGCTGATCATGGCCGCCCTGGCCGGCTTCGGCGCCACCCTGACGCTGCCCGGCATCGCCGGACTGATCCTCACCGTCGGCATGGCGGTGGACGCGAACGTCCTCGTCTTCGAGCGCGTCCGGGAGGAGCTGGCCATCGGAAAATCCGTGCGCGCCGCGCTTGACGCCGGCTACGAGCGCGCGTTCGTAACCATCCTGGACGCCCAGATCACGACCCTCATCGCGGCCGCCGTCCTGTTCCAGTTCGGGACCGGGCCGATCAAGGGTTTTGCGGTCGTGCTGACGATCGGGATCATCACGTCGATCTTCACGGCGGTCTTCGTCACGCGCACCTTCTTCGAGACGTGGACCCACCGGTCCGCGGCGCGATCGCTCAGCATATGAGGGGCGAATGATCTGGCTCTTCCGGGGTGCGAACTACCCGTTCCTGAGGTACCGCAAATGGGGCTACGGCCTGTCCATCGTCCTGACCGTGCTGACGGTGGTCTCGATCGTCGCCCATGGCGGTCTCCGCTACTCGATCGATTTCACGGGCGGGACGCTCATCCAGCTCGACTTCGAGCAGCCGGTCGAGCCCCAGACCCTGCGGACCATTCTGGGCCGTATGCCGGGGCTGGCGTCGAGCGAGGTGCAGCGTTTCGGTGATCCGTCCGACGTCGTGATCCGGGCACAGGTGCCGGCCGGAGAGGAGGAGGTGTTCGGCGACAGGATCCAGGAACACCTGCGGCAGGCCGGGGAGTTGGCCGACAACGCCTTCACGGTGGTCCGGACGGAGGCGGTCGGCCCGAAGATCGGGAGCGAGCTCAAGCGCCAGGCCGTCCTCGCCATCCTGTACGCGCTGGGACTGATTCTCGTCTACGTCGCGTTCCGGTTCGACCTCAAGTTCGGGGTGGCCGCGATCGTGGCCACGATGCACGACATCGTCCTTTCGATAGGAGTGTTCTCGCTGGCCGGCAAGGAGATCTCGCTGGCCGTCGTGGCGGCCTTTCTGACCATCGTCGGGTATTCGCTGAACGACACGATCGTGGTGTTCGACCGGATCAGGGAGGACCTCAAGGCGATGCGACGCGAGCCGTACAGAGAGGTCGTGAACCGGGCCGTGAACGAGACCCTTTCCCGGACGATCCTCACGGGGGGCACGACCCTCATCGTCCTTCTCCTCCTCTTCTTCCTGGGGGGCGAGGTGATCCATGACTTCGCTTTCGCGCTCATCATCGGGATCGTGATCGGGACCTATTCGTCGATCTTCGTCGGCGCGCCCCTGGTGGTCGACTGGAAGGAGCGGATCGAAGATCGAGCGGCGGCGTCCGGCTCCGATCCCAGGAAGCCCAGGAAACGCAAGCAGCCCGTCTAGGGGGGCTCCGGTGGCGCCGCCCCGGCTCTTCGACAGCCACTGCCACCTCCAGGACGCCGCCTTCGACGAGGATCGGCCGGCGGTCCTGGACCGTGCGCGGGAAGCGGGGGTCGGCGAGATCGCGGTCATCGCCTCCGATCCTGCGAGCGCCGGAGCGGCGCGGCTCCTGGCGAAGGAGACCGGGTCCGACGGTCCGCTGCTGGTCTGGACCGCGGGACTGCACCCGCACGTCGCCGAGCGTTGGAACGAGCGCCTCCGACGCGACCTGGAGGCGCTCCTCGACGGCGGTGCGGCAGCGGTCGGGGAGACCGGCCTCGACTTCCATTACGACCACAGCCCCCGTGACGCCCAGCGGACCGCCTTTGCCGAGCAGCTCGCCCTGGCGACGGAGCACGACCTGCCCGTGGTGATCCACTCCCGCGAGGCGGACGACGCGACGCTCGACCTGATCGAAGCGTCGGGGATCGCTCCGGAGCGCGTGGTCCTGCATTCCTTCAGCGGGGGCCTCGCGATGCTCGAACGGGCGGTCGAGGCCGGCACCTACATCTCGTTCTCGGGGATGGTGACGTTCCGCTCCTTTCCCGCCGAGACACTGGTGGCCAAGGTTCCGGCGGATCGCCTGCTGGCCGAGACCGATGCC
>DATEDS010000124.1:0-2209 GCA_035281565.1 Gemmatimonadota bacterium | reverse complement strand
GGACGTTTGGGCAGAGCGAGGGCGAGCCGCGCCAGTTCGAGAGTCCCGAGGGGAAGGCCGACGACGTGCGGGCGGCGGTGGCGGCCTTCAGCGCCGACGAGCGGACCCGTGACCTCCCGGTCGTCGCTGCCGGGATCTGTGCGGGCGCCGGCTATATGGCCCGGGCAGTGGCCGACGACCCCCTGATCCGGGCCTTCGCCGGCGTCGCCGGGTACTACTCCGACGCCGCTTCGTTCGCCCACTCGTCGCCGGACATGTACCAGGCGGCGATCGGCCGGGGACGAGCGGCCGAGGAGCGCTGGAGGGAGTCGGGCGAGGTCGAGACCATCCCGGCGGTCGCCCCCGACGACGGGGATGTGGCCATGCCGCTGCGGGAGGCCTATGAGTTCTACGGCACGGCCCGTGGTGCAGTGGACAACTACATCAACGGCTTTGCGGTCCAGTCACTGGCCTACACCACGCCGTTCGACGCCCAAGAAGCGGCGGCCCGGATCCGGGTGCCGTTCCTCCTTGTCCACTCCGAGCACGCGCTCGCCCCGCCGCTGGCCCGCCGGTTCTACGACACGATCAGCACACCCAAGTCGCAGCTGTGGCTGGAGTCGGAGGGCCAGATCGATTTCTATGACGACCCTCGTCTCATCGGCCCAGCGGCCGACGCCATCGCCGAACACTTCAAGACAGCGCTGGGCTGAGCACCGCGCCACTCCCGGGGGAGTACGGCCCGGTCTGTTCTGCCCGGTTCTCCACAGGCATATCTGATCGGATATGATGACGGGGTGAACCCTGTTCGGATCCTCCGGGCCGTGGTCGGAGTGAGTCAGGCGCAGCTTGCGGCCATGGCCGGAACGTCACAGCCGACGGTGGCTTCCTACGAGTCGGAGGCGAAGAGTCCCACGTGGAGAACGATCGGGCGGATGGCCGCGGCCTCCGGAGTTGAGTGCTATCCGTGGGTTGGCCGGGGTATGACGCGCGACCAGCGGCGGAGTCTGGCCTTGCATGTCGCAATCGCCGGGGAACTCGCCGCCCGCCCCGACGAGGTCGTGGAGACCGCACGCCGTAACGTCACCGTGATGCGTGCCGCCGGACAGGGGGCCGAGGCGCTCCTGGCGGAATGGGAACGGATCCTCGAGATGCCTCCGGTGCTCATCGCGTCCCGCACGGTGGACCCCAGCGAGCACGGTCGTGATCTTCGTCAGGTCACGCCCTTCTCCGGAGTCCTCAGCGTGCGTGTCCGAGCCGCCGTCTACCGGACGTTTCGCGCCGCGGCGTGAACCGGAAGGCGTTCGACCATGCCGTACGGGCCGCCGGCGCCGTCCTTGGCGAAAACGAAGTACTCGTGATCGGCAGTCAGGCCATCCACGCCACGATCTCGAGGAATCTTCCGCCCGAGGCAGAGCGATCGATCGAGGCCGACGTCGCCGCGCTGAACGATCCCGATGAGCGGAAGGCCGATCTCATCGACGGATCCATCGGCGAGGCATCAATGTTCCACGAGACGTTCGGCTACTACGCACAAGGGGTTTCGCAGACGACTGCTGTGCTTCCGGAAGGCTGGCGGGACCGTCTTGTGCGGTACGAGTCCCCGTCCACAAACGGCGTCGTAGCCTGGTGTCTGGAGATCCACGACCTCTGGCTCTCCAAGGCTGTCGCGATGCGCGAGAAAGACATCGACTTCTGCCGCGCCCTGGCGGAACGTCGCCTGGTCAAAGGAGACACACTGCGGCAGCGCCTCGTGGACCTTGCCGGGATCGCCGAAGCCCAGCGCGCACAGATCGCCCGCTTTATCGACTCGGTATCGGGCTCATAACCCGAAGGTCTTGCGCTGGGCAGTTCCGTTCGGGAGGGCTCGGCATCTCCCCGGTCACAGGAGGCAAAGGGGACCACCGCTGAGGTCGGCGGTCAGCCCATCCAATAGTCCGCCGTCAGGCTGAGGGCATACGAGCGCCAATCCGCGAAGTTCAAGTCCGGCGTAAGAGAAGCGAGGTCGCCGGCATCCGGTCCCGCCCCGCGCCCGGCGAGGCGATCAATCGGGGGAATCGCCGTGGCGAGCGCCTTCTGGTCGACGACCTTGGCTACCACCGTGTGGGCTCCATGGTCGGCGAGGACAGGGGAGGCCAAGAGACGTAGGAGCGCGGCCTCCCCGGCGTCCCCGGAGACGAGAAGTGCCGTTGCGTCAGGGGGGAGGAGCCGGGCGACCAAGCCGAGAGTG
>DATEDS010000123.1:0-5294 GCA_035281565.1 Gemmatimonadota bacterium | reverse complement strand
GTTGGGGTGGAGCGGGGTGTGGACCGTCCTCGTCCTCATGTTCGTCATCAGGCCCCTGAACGTGCTGGCCTCGACCTCGAGGACCCAGCTGACCTGGCGGGAGCGGCTCTTCGTGATGGCGATCTGCCCGCGCGGCGTCGTGGCGATCTCGATCGCCTCATTCATCGCGATCCGGATCGAAGCCGGCACCCCGGTCTTTGTCGAGGCGGGCATGACGCCGCTGGACGGCGAGCGGTTCCTGGCGCTGGTCTTCCTGACGATCGCGATCACGGTCGTCGTCCAGGGGATCGCGGCGGGCCCGCTTGCCCGGCTGCTGGGCGTCCACGCCGACACGAGCCGCTACGCGGTGATCGTCGGAGCGAACCCTCTGGGCCGACTGCTGGGGTCCCTGCTCCGCCGGAACGAATGGGACACGCTGCTGATCGATGCCAATCCGCGTCACGTCCGGCTCGCCCGCGCGACCGGCCTCGCCGCGCTCGACGGCAACGTGCTCGACCACGCAGTCCTGGAGCAGGCCCGGCTCGAGAGCGCCAACGCGCTCGTCGCGGTCACCGCCAACCAGGCCGTCAACTTCCTCGTCGCGCGCGTGGCGCGGGACGAGTACCATGTCTCCGGGGTATATCCAGTCCAGATGGACGCCGAGAAGGGGGTCCACGAGGAGCGGATCAGCGAGATGGGAGGGGAGCTGGCCTTCGGCCGGCGGATCGACGTTCAGCGCTGGGACCGTCTGGTCGCCGAGGAGCGGGTCCGGGTGGTCGAGCTGGAGCCGGGCCGGAAGGCGCCCAGGAAGCCGCTCGCGGATCTGGATCTTCCGGAGGGAATGTTGCCACTCCTCACCATTCGCGGCGACCAGTGCCTGGTGTGCCACGGCGGGATGAAGTGGGAGCCGGATGACCGGATCGTGGCCCTCGTGGACCCCGAAGGCGAAGCGGCGCTGGCCCGGCTGTTCGGCGTGGGCGCCATACTGGAAATCGGACCCGGTCTGGCCGCCGTGGCGAGGTAGGGCCTTAAACCGTCCCCTCCCGGCCGCCGTTTGGGCGGTGGGATCGGGAAGGGATCGCCCTGGAAAAGAGGATCGTTGGCCGACATCGCGCCCGACATCCTGAAGCGCGCCCAGCGGGGGGACCGGCGGGCCTTCGACGAGCTCGTCCGGTTCTACCGGGACGATCTGCTCAGGGTGACCTACCGGTTCGTGGGCAACTACGAGGACGCGCGGGACGTTCTCCAGCTCGTCTTCGTGAAGGTGCACCAGAACCTGGACCGCTGGGAGCCGCGGGCCCCCTTCTGGTCGTGGCTCTACCGGATCGCGGTCAACGAGTCGCTGGGGTGGAAGAAGCGCGAGCAGCGTCGCTACGGGCTGATCACTCCCGCCGAGGAGCTGGTGCAGTCGGATGCCCCGAGCGCCGCGCCCTCCCCGCTCGAGGATGCCTCCTGGAGCGAGACCGAGAGGCGGGTGCTCGACGCGATCGATCAGCTCCCCGAGATGCAGCGGGCGACGTTCGTGCTGAGGTATCGGGAGGAGCTGTCCGTGAAGGAGACCGCCGCCGCCCTGGGATGTGCCGAAGGCACGGTCAAGGCGAACGGATACCACGCCATCCGTCGGCTGAGAAAGATCCTGAGGAAGATGGAGTCGCCGGCCGGAGAGTTGGAGAGAGATGACACCTCTGCATTGTAATACCGTCCAGGAAGCCCTCTGGGAGCGGGCGGCGTCGTCCGGACCCGCGCCGCTGAGCCCCGCGCTGGCCGAGCACCTGTCGAGCTGCCCGGCCTGCCAGGCCGAGCAGCGGGCCGTCCGTGACCTGCTCGAAGTGAGCGCCGCCATCGTCGACCCGGTGCCCCCCGCGAACGTCTGGGACGGCTTCGCGGAGGCGCTGGACGACGCGATCGCCCGGACCCGGCCCGGCGGCGCGCGGCTCGATCGATGGAGCCGGGCGGCCCTCGGCCTTGCGGCGACGCTCGTGCTGGGGTTCGCCCTGGGGGCGGTGTGGATGAGGACGGTCGATACCGCCGCACCGACGGCCGTACCAAGCCCCGGGGAAGCGGCGTCGGTCATCGAAGAGCCCGGCGACCCACGGATGGATCTATATCTGGATGAGATCGAGAGCGTCCTGGTGGCGTATCGGGCAGCCGAGCAGGGCGACGCGGTGGATGTCTTCCGTCGCTCCGTCCCGGCCACCATGCTGGCCGGCGAGGGAGCTCCCTCCGAGGCGGCCCGCCAGCGGCTCGAGCAGCAGCGGACGGCCCGGGAGCAGCTCCGGACGCTCGTCCTCGCCATGCTCGCCAGCGAGATCGAGTCCGAGCGGACCGGCTTCGGCTACATCGAGCGTCGGATCGCCGAGATCTCCGGCCAGGAGCTACTCATCCTCATCCATTAGTCGTTCCACCCTGCGAAGCGCACCGCCGCCGCTTAGCTTGGCGGCGTGTCCCCGCCGTTGATCGCCGTCTTCGGATCGGGCGCCGCGCTGCCCGAGGACCTCGAGCGCGCCCGCCGGCTCGGCCGGGCCCTGGCCGAGGCGGGATTCGGCGTCCTGAACGGCGGCTACGGGGGCACGATGGAGGCGTCGGCCGCCGGGGCCCGCGAAGCCGGCGGGCACACGGTCGGGGTCACCTGCCGGTCCTTCACCTTCCGCTCCGGCGCCAATCCCCACATCCAGGAGGTCGTCGAAGCGGAGTCCCTGACGGCCCGGCTCGAGACCCTGCTGTCGCGGGCGGCCGCCTATGTCGTCCTGCCCGGCGGGAACGGCACGCTGGCCGAGCTGTCGCTGGCCTGGGAGCACGTCCGGAAGGGACTTCTTCCGGGAGCGCCGCGGCCAATCGTGGCGTGGGAGGAGCCGTGGCTGCGCGTCGTCAAAGCGCTCGCCGAGGGCCCCTACCTGGACTCGAGCGCCGACGAGCTCGTCTGGGTGCGGAGCGTGGAGCAGGCGGTCGAGGAGATCCGCCGGCGGCTCGGATGAGGGAGGCGCGCCTGCTAGAGAGGAAGGTCGAGGATCGGGTGCGCCTCCCACCCCTCCGCGTCGAAGTGCCACCACTCGCTCGGCAGGGGGATCCAGCCGGCGCTCTCCATCGCCCGCTCGAGCCGCTCCCGGCCGGCGATCGCCTCGACCGGGAGATCGGTGGCGTCACGGTGTGCCCGCGGGGTGAAGTCGTCGTGGCCGGTGGGGAGTGGAACGGGCGTGCCGTCGAGCGTCAGGAGGCCGACGTCGACCGCGGCGCCGCGGTTGTGACGCGAGCCGCGGGCGGGGTCCGCCACGTAGGTCGGATCGGGCAGGATCTTCCACATCTCGCGCTGCACGGAGAGCGGACGGTAGCAGTCCCACACGACCAGCCGGAAGCCTTCGGCGCGGAGGGCCCGCTCTGCGGCTAGGAGGCGGCGGGCCGCGTCGGGAACGAGCAGGCACCGCGGCTCGTCGTAGACGGCACGGCCGAGAAAGTTGTCGGGCCGGGCGTACCGCATGTCGAGGACCAGACCGGGGTCCAGCGCCCCGACGTCGACGAGTTCCTCCTGGGCGCGGACGGCCGACGACGCGCAGGCCGCCGAGGACAGCGCGACGGCCAGCGCGAATACCCGGCCCCGGTCGTGCGTTGAGAACGGTGAGCGCATGACCCTTTCCACGCCGATCACGAGCCGCGAAGATAGAAGCGCCTGGTTCGAACGGCAGGCCGATCCCGAGGCGTCACCCCTCCTCCATCCCGGGCCTCTGGACGCCCTCTGGTTCCAGGTCACGGGGACCGTGTGCAACATCCGGTGCGGACACTGCTTCATCGCCTGCGGTCCGACGAACCGGGCCTTCGGCTTCCTGTCGGTGGACGAGATCGACCGGCGGCTGGAGGAGAGCGTGGCCCTGGGCGTCCGGGAATACTACTTCACGGGCGGGGAGCCCTTCCTCCATCCCGACATCGTGGAGATCCTGACCCGCGCCCTCGCGCGCGGTCCGACGACCGTCCTCACCAACGGCACGTTGCTGCAGCCGCATCACGCTGAACCCCTCGCCGAGGCGGCCGCGCAGAGCCGCTTCTCGCTCGAGTTCCGCCTCTCCATCGACGGCTTCGACCGGGCCACCCATGATGCCCTCAGGGGAGAGGGCACGTTCGAACGGGCGCTGGACGGCCTGGAGCTCCTGCTCGCCCACGGCTTCCTGCCGATCGTGACCGCGGTCCGGACATGGCTCCCCGGCGACGAGCCGGAGGCGTACCGCGCCTTCGTGGCCATGCTGCGGGCCCGCGGCTACCGGAACCCGCGGATCAAGCTCCTGCCGATCTTCCGTATCGGAGCCGAGGCGGAGCGGGCCGGGTATGCCGCAGACGAGCGGGTCACGACGCGGATGGTGGCCGGCTACGACCCCGACCTCCTCCTCTGCAGCTCGGCGCGGGTCGTCACGGACCGTGGGATCTGGGTCTGCCCGATCCTGCTGGACGCGCCGGACGGGAAGCTGGGCGACGACCTCGCGGCCGCTGCGGCCCGCCCGTTCCGTCTCGGGCACGCGGCCTGCACGACCTGCTGGATGCACGGCGCCGTCTGCGCGAACCCCGGCGCGGCCATCCCGGAGGCCGGCCTGGCGCCGGACCCGCCTTGATCCTCGCCAGCGCGGACGACATCGGGCCGGGAGAGGGCCCGGTCGCCCTCTTCGGCGGCGTTTACAGCAACCACCTCGCCCTCCGGGCCACGCTCGAGGACGCCCGGGCCGCCGGCGCGGAGTCGATCGTCTGCCTGGGAGACCTGGGGGCCTTCGGGCCGCAACCGGACGAGAGCTGCCGGATCGTACGCCAGCAGGGGATCCCGGTCGTCCAGGGGAACTACGACCACTCGCTGGGGCACGATCTGCCCGACTGCCGGTGCGGCTACACGGATCCCGAGGACAACCGGTTCGCCGCGATCTCGTACCGTTACACCTATGCGAAGACGAGCCCGGAGCACCGGGCGTGGATGCGGACGTTTCCGCAGGCGATCCGTTTTCGGCTCGGGGACCGGCGGGTCGTTCTCTGCCACGCCAGCCCGCGACGAATCAACGAGTTCCTGTGGGAATCGACGTGCCCCGACGCGTTCCTGCTACGGCTGCTGGACGAGGCGCGGGCGGACGTGCTGGCGGTGAGCCACACCGGGCTTCCCTGGTTGCGAACCCTTCCCGGCCGGCGGGCGGTCCTCAACGTGGGCGCGATCGGCCGCCCGCCGAACGACGGGCGGACGGGCGCCGTCTACGCGCTCCTCCGGCTCGACGCCGAGGGCATGCCTGGCGTCGGCTGGCGGCGGGTCGGGTACGACCACGACCGGCTGGCGGCCGAGATGCGGGAGGAGG
>DATEDS010000122.1:0-14945 GCA_035281565.1 Gemmatimonadota bacterium | reverse complement strand
GCGCCCGACCTGGCAGGCCTTGGAACGGCCAACCCGATGGCCGCGGTCCTCTCGGCGGCCCTCCTGGCCGAGCACACCGGCGCGCCCGAGGTGGCGAGCCGGCTCGAGGCCGCGGTTCGGGACGCCCTCGCGGAGGGGGTGGGCACCCCCGACGTGGGCGGCGCCGGCTCCACCGCCACCGTGGGCGACTGGATCTGCGCCCGGCTCGAAGAGACGCCGGTCGGCGCCCGGTGACCGACGCCGCGGCACGTCCCGGCCCGCTCGAGTGGGCGGGCTGGGGCCTGCTGACCCTGTTGACGGTCGCGATCCTGCTCCTCGCCCTCCTCAGGCCGACCGACCCCGACGCCATCGTCAACGAGATCCGGCTCGCGGCCGGGTTCGACCGTTACCAGGCGGCGATGGACGAGGGGGACCGGCTCTTCGCCCGGGCGACGTCCGAGTTCCGGCTCTCGCGCGCGGGGGAGGAGGACCTATCGATGGAATACGGCATGCTGGCCGACGCCGCCGCGAGGTTCCGGCTCGCCCGTCAGGAGTCGGAGGGGTTCGGCGAGGACCAGCGCGCCCAGATCCGCCTCGGAGAGACCTACTACGTATGGGCGAAGGCGCTCCTCGACGAGGGCACCGGCCCGTGGTATCGCGGCAACGACGAGGAGACCCTGGAGCGGGCCCGGGCGCTGGTCGACCAGGGTTTGGCGCTCCCCAACCTGACCGGCGAGCAGCGCGTCCGTCTGGAGGACCTGCGGACGCGGATCGAGCGGGCGCTGACGCCGTGGCCGATCCTGTAGCCGTTCCTGAGCCGAAACCTCGCCCCCGGCCGGTCATCGGTCCCGGGGAGAGGAGACGGGCGCTGGTGACCTGTCTGTGGCTCGCCGGAGCGGTCCTCCTCGGCGGGTTCGACCTGCCCGCCCACGGGTACACGGCCTTCCAGTTCGCTCCGTTCGGGCTCGTGGCCGGGCTGCTCGCCCTGCTGTACGTGTTCGTGCTCGTCCAGAGCGGCGTCGTCCTCCGCGGGCGCGGATGGCTCGGCCCGCTCCTCCTCGTCTACTGGACCGCGGCTACCGGGATGGCCTTCCGCGTCCTTCTCCCGGGTCCCGGGCTGGTCCAGGTGGCTCTCGTGATCGGCGCGGCAATCGCGGCGGCGATCCTGGCGAGCCGGAAGGACCGCGAGGAGGCGATCCTCTGGCTCGGGATCGTGGCCGTCGTCCTCGCCGTCCTCCGGTTCGGGGTCGTCCCGTTCTTCGAGGCCCGCTCCGGCCTCCCCGACTGGGGCCCGATCCGGCTCGGGGAGGCGGCGGACTCGTTCCGGGACGTCTTCGTCGCCTACGCGCCGCAGCGCCCGGCGATCCAGGTCCTCAACTTCGCGGCTCTGACGTGCTACGCGCTGGCGATCCGTTCCCAGTGGGAGGGGGGGGAGGCCCTGGCGCCCGCGGCTCGTCCAGGCGCAGGAGTTGTTCCACCTTCCGCGTGACCGCCGGCTGGCCCATGGAGACGTTGGAGAGGACGATGAGCGCGTGGTCGGTCTGGGGGTCGAACTTCAAGACCGAAGAGATGCCCGGGAATCCCCCGCCGTGGCCGATCGAGCCGTCCTCCCAGACCTGGAACCCGTAGCCGTAGCCGGGTGAGCCGAGCTCCGGCTTGGGGGTCGTGACCCGCGCGGTCCACTCCGGCGAGAGAAGGCGGTTCTCCCGGAGCGCCCGGGCGAACCGGAGCAGGTCCGGCGCCGTCGAGAAGCCCCCGCCCGCGGGGCCGCCTCGGATCGTGTGCAGGAACAGGTTGTTCCGCCAGCGGAGGCCCCCGGGACCGAACTGCGGGTCGTAGCCGACCGCGAGGTTGGGAACGACCTCGTCCATCGAGTAGGCGTCGGTGTCGGTCATCCCGGCCGGCTCGTAGACCACCTCCCGGACGACCTCGAAGTAAGAGCGCCCGGTCACCGACTCCACGATCGCCCCCAGCAGGAGGAAGCCGGTGTTGCTGTACGCCCATCGCGATCCCGGCTCGAACGCCAGGGAATCGCCGGCCACCAGGGGCGCGTAGTCCCGGACCTCCCGGAAACGGGTCCGGCTGGCGTCGAAGAACTCGGGCGTGAAGTAGCTCCCGAGACCGGAGGTGTGGGTGAGGAGGTGAGCGATCGTGACCTTCGCGCCGACCTCGGGGCGGATCCATTCGGCGCCCAGCCACTTCCCGATCGGATCCTCGAGGGAGAGACGCCCCTGTTCGGCCAGCTTCGCGATCGTGACGGCGGTGAACATCTTGTTCATCGAGCCGAGGTTGAACTTCGTATCCCCGTGGACGGGAACGCCGTCGGCGCGGTCGGCCAGGCCGTACGCGCGGTCGAAGACCACGCGGCCGTCCCGGACCAGGAGGACGACACCGGAGAAGCGATCGGCCGCCACCAGCCGATCGACGTAGTCCGCCAGCTCGGCCGCGATCTCGGCGTCGGGAAGTTCCCGGGTGGGAGCCGTCCCGAGCGGCACCTCGGGCCGGCTGTCCAGGGGTCCGATTCCCATCCCCATGATCCGGTGGGGCGGCTCGGGCTCGACCTCGAGATCCAGGACCTGGAGGGCGCCATCCCGGCGGGCCCGGAGGAGCGCCTCCAGCCGCCGGTCCGTACCCGATCGGACCTCCCGCAGGTCGTAGCCGCCGCTCTCGGCCATCATCTCGCGCCAGATCCGGACGTGCTCGCTCAATGGGAAGGCGTCCCGGAACCCGGGCGCGAAGCGATCGGCGATGAACCGGGCGAGGGCAGCCGAATCGGGCTCCCCGTTCGCCACCTCGAGGGCCTCGGCGGCCGCCCGACCCGCCGGCGTCTCGGGGAACGAGATGGATTGGGCGTGGACCGGCCGGGCGATGGCCGCGAGGAGCGCCAGGGCGAGAGCGACCGGGCGGGCCACGGTCGCCGCCCGCGCGGGGCGGTTCACGGGGCCGCCGGCGGCGGGGCCGGCTTGACGAAGCGCCGGATGATGACGTCGCGGCGGTCCTCCTGCATGCGCCGGAACCGCTCCCGCTGCTCCGGGGTCAGGGCCGCCTCGATGGCCGCGTTGGTAGAGTCCATGAGGGCCCGGAGCCTCGGCTCCATCACCGCCATCAGGCTGTCCGCCTTCTCGCGCTGGTCCTCGAGCAGGCTGTCCACCCGGGCCTGTTGCTCGTCCGAGAGATCGAGGGCGGGTCCGAACGGACGGTCCACGCCCTCGAAGAAGATCCCGCCGTGGGGCAGCCCCGCGGGCGCACGGAGCTCGAACGCCCCGAGCGGTCCGCCATGGAGCGCCCGCACCTCGAGGTCTTCGTGTCTCGCCTCTCGCCCCCCGAACACGGTGGTGATGGCGCCACCGGCCAAGCCCCCGGCCACGAAGGCGGCCAGGAGCGCCGCCCCGGCGATCAGGAAATTCCGCTGCTGGGTGTCGAGGTTCACGGTCGGCGCACCTCCATGGCGACGAGCAGCTCCTCGACGGAGGGCCGGCGTCCCGCCTCGACCCAGCCGACGATGGAGGGGGGATAGCCGAGGGCCTCGGACACCGCCGGCTGGGCGCGGGCCGGAGAACGTCCGGCGGCCAGGAACGCGGCGGCGATGAGCCCGACGAAGGCCGCCGCGGCAAGCGCCGGTCGAAGCCATTCGGCGAGCGTGGCGACCGGTCCCGGCCGGCCCGCGTAGAGGGCCAGGGTCGGCTCGGCGCGGGCCAGGATCCGGCGCACGATCCTCTCCCGGCACACGGGCTCCGGGCCGGAATCGCGGAGCACCTCGGGTCGGGTCATCCGACGACCTCCTTCGGGTAGCGGCCCGCGAGACGCTCCTGGAGCGCTTTCCGGGCCTGGTGCAGGTGGTAGCGGACCGTTCCCTCGGCGAGCCCGATCCGCGCCGCGATCTCCGCGTGGCGCCATCCCTCGACGTCGTGGAGCAGGACGACCTCCCGTTGGACGGCCGTCAGCAGGTCGAGCGCGCCCACCAGGTCCTGGCGCAGGACCGCGCGCTCGGCGTCCCGGGCCGGGCTCTCGGGCCCAGCCGCCGGGCTCGCCGCCTCGAGCGGCAGGGCATCGCGGACCTCCCGGGCCCGGACCAGATTGAGGGCCCGGTTCCGGACGATCTCGAGGAGCCAGCCCGCGAACCGAGCCCGGTCATGAAGGCCCGGGAGCCGCTCCAGTGCGGTGATGAAGGCGTCCTGGCAGACGTCCTCGGCGTCCTCGGGGTTTCCGGTCCGCGCCAGAGCCACCGCCCACGCCGCGTCCAGATGGCGCCGGACGAGGGCCTCGAAGGCCTGGGTCCGGCCGCGCAGGACCTCGGCGATCAGCTCGGCGTCGGAGATCGACATGCTCCTCCTCCTAGAGACACCCGAAGGGCTCGCGACGTTGGCCGGTTGACGCCGGCCCGGCTCCATGCGAAGCTACTCCTCCCCCGAATCCGATACCGGACCTGCGCTCCCGGGAGCCATCCATGAAGATCGATCGCGACGACATCGTCCTCGCCGCCGGCGTTCGCACGGCGTTCGGTGCCTTCGGCGGCAGCCTGAGGGACCTGTCGGCCAACGATCTGGGCGTGGTGGCCGCGAAGGCCGCCGTCGAGCGCTCCGGGTTCGAGCCCGGGGAATTCGATCACGTGGTCTTCGGGAACGCTCTCCAGACCTCGCCCGACGCGATCTATTGCGCCCGCCACGTGGGCCTGAAGGCGGGCCTGCCGGAGAAGGTCCCGGCCGTCACGGTAAACCGTCTGTGCGGCTCGGGGTTCGAGTCGATCATCCAGGCCGCGCGTCAGATCCTGACCGGCGAGAGCGAGGTCGTCCTGGCCGGCGGAACCGAGAGCATGAGCCAGGCCCCGCACACGATCAGGGGCGCCCGCTGGGGAATTCCGCTCGGCCAGTCCCAGCTCGGGGACTACCTGTGGGAGGCGCTCTACGACCCGTACGCCGGCTTCTCGATGGCCGAGACGGCCGAGAACCTGGCCGAGAAATACGGGCTGTCGCGGGAAGAGGTCGACGACTACGCCTTCCAGAGCCAGAAGCGTACGAAAGAGGCCCGGGAGGCGGGGCGGTTCGCCGACGAGATCGTCCCGGTCGAGCTGGCGGACCGGAAGGGTCACCGGGTGTTCGACGCCGACGAGCATCCGCGGCCGGCCACGACGCCCGAGATCCTGGCCGGGCTCAAGCCTTACTTCAAGAAGGACGGCCTGGTCACGGCCGGCAACGCGTCCGGGATCGTGGACGGCGCGGCCGCCGTGATCGTGACCACCGCCGGTCGGGCCGGGAAGGCGCGGGCCCCGGTCCTCGGGCGGCTCCTCGGCTGGGGGATCGCCGGATGCGATCCCAGGATCATGGGGATCGGACCCGCGCCGTCGACCCGGAAAGCCCTCCAGGACACGGGTCTGGACCTGGAGGAGCTCGCCCTGTACGAGGTCAACGAGGCGTTCGCCCCGCAGACGGTGGCCGTCATGAAGGAGCTCGGCCTCGACCACGACAAGCTGAACGTGAACGGGGGCGCGATCGCGATCGGCCACCCGCTGGCGGCCACCGGGACCCGGGTCACGATCACCCTCCTCCACGAGCTGAAGCGCCGCGGTGGCGGCAAGGGGTTCGCGTCGGCCTGCATCGGCGGAGGCCAGGGCGCGACGGTGGTGGTCGAGGCGATGTGAGCTCGCTCTCGGGACCGCCTCGCCGCCCGGCGGGCGCGTCGTTACCTTGTCCGCGATCGCGATCCCCCGAGATCCTCCGGGGCTGCCCCCGTGCCACCGGTCCGACCCCAGCGCGTGGAGGCAGTCATGCATGAGCTCCAGGACCCCCCCGCCCCCGGCGCGATCCGCGCCGAAGCTCTCCCCTTCGTAGACCGGCACGGTTTCCGTACGGCGGCCGAGGCGGAGAAGGTATGGGCCGCACTCGCGCCGACCCTGCTGGCCAGCTTCGGGACCCGCCGCGCGCGATGGTTCGCGAACGCCGTCGGCTGCTCCGACCGGAGAGTGAGCCGCCCCTTCCTGATGAGACCGGGTGACCGGCTGGCGGGGTTCCGGATCGTCACCGCCCAAAGGCCGGCCGAGCTCGTCCTCGAGGGCGAGCACCGGTTCTCCCGCTACGCCCTCATCTTCCGGATCTCGCAACGGGACGGGATCACCACCGTTGGGGCCGAGACACGCGCGGCTTTCCCGAGCTCGCCCGGTCGGGCGTACCACGGCCTGGTGGTCGGCAGCGGCGCCCACGCCCGCACGGTGCGCCGCATCCTGCGCGGTCTCCGCGAGCGCGCCGAGCTCGCCCGCCAGCCCCGTTCGACGAGAAGATCCAGGAGAGGATCCAGGGCCTGACGTTGCGCGATCCCGCCTGCGCGCGAGATTCCCGGGCGCGGTAAGGAGCGGTCGCCGTTCGGAGCTCGCGGCCGTGGGAATCCATCCAGTCAGGAGAATCGATGAGCCAGGAGAAGATCGAGAAGGTCGGTGTCCTGGGCGCCGGCCTAATGGGGAGCGGCATCGTCCAGGTATGCGCCCAGGCCGGTTACCGTGTCGTGGCGCGGGAGGTCGAGGAGCGGTACTGGAAGAAGGGGTTCGAGAAGATCGCCGGGTTCATGCAGAAGGCGGTCGAGAAGCAGAAGATGACGGCCGCCGACCGTGAGGCCGCGCTCGGGCGCATGGCCGGCACGACCGAGCTCGAGGAGCTGGCGGATTGCGACCTGGTGATCGAGGCGGTCGTAGAGGACCTGGCGGTCAAGAACGAGGCGTTCGGGGAGCTCGACGGGCTCTGCCCTCCGCACACGATCTTCGCCTCCAACACCTCGTCGCTGACGATCGCCGAGATGGCCGCGGCGACGGGACGTCCCGACCGGATGGTCGGGCTCCACTTCTTCAACCCCGTCCCCGTCATGAAGCTGGTCGAGGTGGTGCGGACGATCCAGACCGGCGACGAGACCTTCCGAAAGACCTGGGCTTTCGCCGAGTCGCTCGGGAAGATCCCGATCGCCGCCAAGGACAACTCCGGGTTCGTGGTGAACCTGCTCCTCGTTCCTTATCTCCTCGGTGCCGTGCGGGCGGTCGAAAGCGGGGTCGCCTCGATCGAGGACATCGACAAGGGGATGGTCTACGGCTGCGGCCACCCGATGGGACCGCTGACCCTCCTCGACTTCGTCGGGATCGACACAACCTACCGGATCGCCGAGATCATGTTCCAGGAGTACAAGGAGCCGGTCTACGCGGCTCCGCCTCTCCTCAGGAAGATGCATCTGGCGGGTTACCACGGTCGGAAGGCGGGGAAAGGGTTCTACGACTACGGCGGCTCCGAGCCGAAGCCGATGAACCTGAACCTGTAGGCGTGCCGCGGGAATCGAAGAAGAAGAAGCGGGAACGTGCCGAGCGGGTCTACGACCTGCTCGCCGAGGAGCACCCCGACGCGCGGACCGCCCTCCATCACAAGAACGCCTATCAGCTCGCCGTGGCCACCATCCTCTCGGCCCAGTGCACGGACGAACGCGTGAACGCGGTCACGCCGGCCCTCTTCGAGCAGTGGCCGACCCCCGCCGATCTGGCCGGGGCCCGGCCCAGGGAGCTCGAGAAGGTCATCCGGCCGACCGGCTTCTTCCGCAACAAGACGAAGAGCCTGCTGGGGATGAGCCGCGCGGTCGTGGAGGAGCACGGCGGCGAGATTCCGGATTCGATGGAGGCCCTCGTCGAGCTCCCGGGGATCGGCCGCAAGACCGCCAACGTGATCCTCGGGAACGCCTTCGGAAAGAACGAGGGAATCGTCGTCGACACGCATGTCCGCCGAGTCAGCAAGCGGCTCCGATTCACGAGCCACGAGGATCCGGTGAAGATCGAGCGCGACCTGACGGATCTCTTCCCCCGCGAGCGGTGGACGATGCTCTCCCACCTCCTGATCTTCCACGGCCGCCGCGTGTGCGTGTCACGGAGGCCGAGGTGCGAGGAGTGCGTCGTGTCCCATCTCTGCCCCTCGTCCCTGGTGTGAAGCGCGAGAGTTCGGCGGCATCCACGACCCCAGCCTGCCGAGGCCGTTCATGACCTACGAATACGAGAACCTGACGGTCGAGATCGGCGACCGGATCGCGACCGTCACCGTCAACCGCCCCGAGAAGCTGAACGCCCTGAACTCGGCCACCGAAAGGGAGCTCCAGGACGTCTTCCTCCGTCTCCGCGACGACGCCGGGGTAGGCGGGATCTTGGTGACGGGGGCGGGGGAGAAGGCGTTCGTGGCGGGCGCCGACATCGGCGAGCTGTCGGGGCTCGGGGCCACGCAGGGGAAGGAGTTCGCGTTCCAGGGGCAGACGACGTTCACGCGGATCGCCCAGTGCCCGAAGCCGGTCGTGGCGGCGGTGAACGGCTATGCCCTGGGGGGCGGGTGCGAGCTGGCGATCGCCTGCCACCTGCGGGTCGCCTCCGAGAACGCCCGCTTCGGCCTCCCCGAGGTGACGCTGGGGCTGATCCCCGGCCACGGGGGAACCCAGCGGCTGGCGCGGATCGTGGGGCTGGGCCGCGCGCTCGAGATGGTGCTGACCGGCCGCCAGGTGAAGGCCGACGAGGCGCTGGCGTGGGGTCTCGTGAACGCGGTCTTCCCGCCCGCCGATCTCCTGGCGGGCGCAGGCGCGCTGCTGGGGCGGATCCTCGACAAGGCCCCGCTGGCCGTCCAGTACGCTCTGGAGGCGACCCACCGGAGCGGGGATCTGGCGCAGGACGACGGGCTCTACCTGGAGGCGACCTTGTTCGGCATGGCGTGCGGTACCGACGACATGCGCGAAGGGACGACCGCGTTCCTGGAGAAGCGCAAGGCGGAGTTCCGCGGCCGCTAGCGTGGGCGCGCCGTGATCCGCCGGGCTTACCTGGCCTTCCTGGTGCTCACCGTGGCGTGGCTCCTGGCCGGGGTGGTCGTGTACGACCGGGCCTACGGCTTCCACCTCGCCAAGGCGGCCATCTGGTGGGGTCTGGTGATCATGCTGATCGCCGCCGGCTACTACCTGATCCAGGAGGCGCCCGCGGCACGGGTGTCGGGCTGGCTCCGGCGCGACCTCGCGATCAACACCCTGCTCTTCCTGATCCTGCTGGGGACGATCCTGGACGGGATCAACGGCCACGGTAGACTGGGCCTCGAGGGCGCCGGCTGGGTGGCCTTCGGGGCTGCCCTCTTCCATCCGGTGCTCGTCGACCGGCTGCATCACCGGCATCACCGGGAGGATCCGGCCGGCTCTCCGGTCCCCCAGTACGTGCCGCCCGCGTGCGTCTGGATCGACTGGACGCTGGCGCTGCTCGTCCTCCTCGGGATCCAGCTCCTCTAGAGAGGTGATCCTGTAGCCCCGGTTTTTTCGCTTTCTTGTACAGCTTCGTAGCGCAACGTTCGTAGCCAACCTCCCCCGACATCGTCATGAGCGTTCGGTTTGCTTTACATGCGGGCCTCGTCGTGGCGGCGATGTTCGTGTTCGCCTGTGGGCCCGTCCCGTCGGCCCCCGAGGGCGCCGTGGAGTTCGAACCGCCCGGGATCTATCGACGCTGGTACCGCGAGGCGGAGGCGTGCCGGGGACTGCCCGGCGATTACGAAATCCTACGGTTCTATCGGGTCCCCGACGCGAACAACCACCTGGAGCTCGGGGTTCGCGGCGCCATCGGTCGTTGGACGCGGCCGCACCGGATCTACGTGCTCGAGGGGTACGATCTCGACGAGCCGACGCTCAAGCACGAGATGCTGCACGATCTGCTGTCCTACGTGGGCGACTTCACCCACGACGATTCGCTGGCCTTCCGGGTCTGCGATCTTACAGACGAACGTAGACTCTGAGCGGGCATGAGAGGACGCTCCTGACGAGAGGCTCTACCGCCTCCCGTGACTGACCGATAAGCTCCCCCGCATGAAGGAATCCGTCCGGAAGGCCGTCGATCCGGGGAGGTCGCCACCCATCCCGGTCGAGCTTTCGGGTCGGCTGGTCGCCGTTCGTCGCGAGCTCCACCGGCACCCCGAGACCGGCTGGAACGAGACGCGGACCGCCGAGCGGATTCAGGGGCGGCTGGTCGAACTGGGCCTCGAGCCCCGCCGGGTCTGCGGGACCGGCGTCCTGGTGGACGTCCCGGGCTCGGGAGGGGGGGCCCGGGTCGCCCTCCGGGCCGACATCGACGCGCTTCCGATCGCCGAGGAGACCGGCCTCCCCTTCGCCTCCGAGAACGCGGGCGTGATGCATGCCTGCGGCCACGACGGGCACACGGCGATGCTGCTCGGTGCGGCCGAGCTCCTGGCCGGCGATCCGCCACCGGGGCCGGTCCGGCTGATCTTCCAGCCCGCCGAGGAGGTGGGGACGGGCGCCCGGGGGCTGATCGACGCCGGAGCGCTCGACGGCGTCGCCGCAATCTTCGGCGGCCACCTCGACATCCACTACCCGGCCGGCACGATCTTCGTGACCCCGGGGCCGGTGGCCGCGTCGACCGACCTGCTGCGCGTTCGGATCACGGGGCGGGGCGGCCACGCCGCCCGTCCCCACGAGACCGTGGACGCGGTGATCGTGGCGAGCCACGTCGTCCTCGCCCTCCAGCACGTCGTCTCGCGGGGAATCGACCCGGCCGAGGCGGCGGTCGTCACGATCGGGCGACTCCAGGCGGGCGAGGTCGCCAACGCGATCGCGGGCTCGGCGGTCCTCGAGGGATCGATCCGCGCGTTCAAGGCCGATGTCCGGGAGCGGCTCCTGGCCGAGGCGGAAAGAGTCGTCCGGGCGACCGCCGCGCTCCACGGCGCAGCCGCCGAGATCCAGATCGAGCGCGGAACCCCACCTGTCGTCAACGACGAGCGCATGACCGTTCTGGCCCGGGAGGCGGCCATGCGGGTGGCCGGGCCGGAGCAGGTCGCCACCCTCCCCGGGGCCAACATGGCGGGCGAGGATTTCAGCCTCTACCAGGAGCGCGTGCCGGGCTGCTACGTCCGATACGGCGCTCGCCCTTCCGGCCCGGCCCATCCCAACCACTCGAGCCGCTTCGACTTCGACGAGGCCGCGCTGGGATGGGGCGCCGCGTGGCTGGCCGAGGTGGCGCGGATGGCGGGACGGGAGCTCCAGAGAGGCGCCGGGTAAGGGCGACCTCTATCCCTCGACCGGCGCCTGCCTGCACGGCTGGGCCTCCCGTACCCGCGCGAGATAGACCAGGAGGAGCCCCAGCAGCACGGTGATCCCGCCCGCCAGGAAGCGCCATGTGACGGTCTCGTCCAGGAGCCACCATCCCAGGAGCACGGCCACGACCGGGTTCACGTACGCGTAGGTCCCGACCTTGCTGCTGGACATGTGGGCGGTGATGTAGACATAAGCCGTGAAGCCGACCAGCGAGCCCATCACCGCGAGATAGAGGACAGCCGCCCACGCCTGGCCGTTCCAGGTGACGGCGGCGTCGCGCTGGATGAGGAAGTGAACGCCGATCATGAGGGGTCCGGCCACCGTCGTCTCGATCGCGCTCGCCGCGAACGGGTCGACCCCCCTGATGGAGCGCCGGGCGTAGACCGTCCCGATCGCCCATGCGAACGATGCGATCAGGACCGCGATGACGCCGGTCCACGATGATTCCACTTCCTCGAACGGGCGGACGAGCACGCCGACGCCCGCGAGACCGATCAACAGGCCGAACCAGCCGAGGGGGGAGAGGCGCTCACCCCCTCGCCCCAGCATGGCGAAGAGGGTCGTCCAGAGCGCGAACGTCACGACGAGGAGCGCGGCCAGGCCCGAGGACAGGTGCTGCTCGGACAGGTTCAGGAGCCCGTTCCCGATGACGAGCAGAAGGACGCCGACCGCGGCGGCGCGCACGAAATGGGCCCGGCCGGGGAGGCGGCGCCCGGTGGCCAGGCACGCCGCGAGGAGGACCGGCCCCGCGATCGAGAAGCGGACACCGCCGAGCAGGTAAGGCGGCAGGACCGCCACTCCCAGCTTGATGAACAGGTAGGTCGATCCCCAGACGACGCAGACCAGGGCATACGCGACCGCGACGGCGGCGGGACGGGGGGATGTCGGATCGGGCATCGGGCAAAGGTATAACGACCGGGCGGGCGCCAGGATGAAGTCGCGCTCTCGCGCCCAGGGTTTCAGGCGCGCCGCTCGATCCGCATCCGTATCCCGTGCCGCGGCCTGAGCGTGATCGCCGGCTGGAGCTCGATCGGATGGCCCGGGACGGGGACGAACCGCCAGCGGCGAACGAGCGCCGAGAGGACCAGGGGCGCCTCGATCATCGCGAACCCGCTTCCCACGCAGCCGCGCGGCCCCGCCCCGAACGGGACCCAGGCCCGCGCCGACTCGGCCGGGGCGCCGTCGGCCCAGCGGTCCGGGTCGAAGCGCTCGGGCTGGGGGAACCACCGGGGGTCCCGATGCGTCACCCACGGGACCACGTAGACCTGGGTGCCGGGCTGGATCCGGAAGCCGCCCAGCTCGATCACCCGGGTCGTCTCGCGGCCGATGCCCCACGCCGGCGGATAGAGCCGAAGGGACTCCCGGACGACCGCGCGGGCGAACGGGAGCCGGCCGGTCGTGGATCCGCCCGAGACCTGGCGCGCCTCTTCGGCGAGCCGTGCGTCGACCTCGGGATGGGCCCCGACCAGGTGGAGCGCCCAGGCGATGGCGAGGGCCGTCGTCTCATGGCCGGCGGCCAGGAGCGTGATCACGATCTCCTGCAGCTCGCGGTCCTGGAGCCCTCGATCTCCGGGATCGCGGGCCTCGACGAGGACGCTCAGCAGGTCGTCGCCTCCCGCCGCGCGGCGCCGGGCCTGGACTATCTCCGCCGCGATCCCTTGGAGCCGGCCCACCGCCCGGTGGAGGCGCGCGTTTCCCGGTGTCCGGGCGGCCAGCGGAATCGGCAGCCACCCGGTCAGGAGACTCTCGAATCGGTCGGTCAGGACGCCGAAGGCGTGGGCCGCCTCCTCGGCCCTGGGCGTGAGATCGGCGCCGAACAAGGTCTCGGCAACGATCGCCAGCGTGATCCGCTGGACCTCCGCGTGGACATCGATCTCCGCGCTCGGCGGCCAGCGCTCGGCGGTCTCCCCGGCGATCCGGTCCATCGACCCCGCGTACCCCCGTAACCGCTCGCCGCGGAACGCGGGTTCGACCAGCCGCCGCTGGCGGCGCCACCGTTCGCCGCTTCCGGTCAGCAGGCCTTGGCCCAGCGCCACCGCGAGCTGCCGCTCGTCCCAAGGCTTCAGCATGCGGGGATCCCGCTCCACGAGCAGGGCCTCGATCAGATCCGGGCGGTTGACGAGGCAGCACCGGAGGACCCCGAGTCGGAACGCCGCGACGTCGCCCCACCGCCGGGCGAGGAGCGTGAAGAAGCCGAGCGGGTCGCGGCGGAAGTCGAGCGCGCAGCCGAGGACGGGGAGGCCGCGCGGGCCGGGAGGCGGGGAGCGATCGACCACATCCCGAAGATGGCGCCGCCGGGCCGAAGGACGGTAGGGAAGCGCACGTCGGGAACCGCGTTTGCGGGCGCCTTCCGGTCCGCTACCTTGACCCGAAACGTGCCGGAACGCCGCTTTCCGGGCGAGGAGTCGCGATGGCCGAGTTCGACATCTCCGAGCTGATCCACGACTGGAACCTCGAGGCGGGGGACCTGGTCCGGCCCTCCCAGCCGATCGAGTTCGACGACGAAACCCTCCGGGACGGCCTCCAGTCCCCCTCGGTCACCGATCCGCCGATCGAGACCAAGATCGAGATCCTCCACCTCATGGACCGGCTCGGGATCCACACGGCGAACATCGGGCTCCCCGGCGCGGGTCCGCGGGCGGTCGCCGACGTCACCCGCCTGGCGAAGGAGATCGTCGATTCGAAGCTGTCGATCGGTGCCAACTGTGCCGCCCGGACGGTCAAGAGCGACATCGATCCGGTGGCCCGGATCAGCCAGGACGTGGGGCTTCCGATCGAGTGCTGCACGTTCATCGGCTCGTCGCCGATCCGGCAGTACGCGGAGGGGTGGGACGTCGACTGGATCCGCAGGACGAGCGAGGAGGCGGTGTCCTACGCGGTCGGGCTGGGCCTTCCCGTGATGTACGTGACCGAGGACACCACCCGTGCCCGCCCGGAGACGCTCGAGAAGCTCTACACGACGGCCATCGAGGCCGGGGCCGCCCGGATCTGCCTCGCCGACACGGTCGGCCACGCGACCCCGGACGGCGCCCGCAACCTGGTCCGGTGGGCGAAGCGGCTGGTCCGGACGACCGGCGGCGACGTCAGGATCGACTGGCACGGCCACCGGGACCGCGGCTTCGGGCTCGCCAACGCGCTGGCGGCGCTGGTGGCCGGCGCCGACCGCGTCCACGGGACGGGGCTCGGGATCGGCGAGCGGGTCGGGAACGCCGAGATGGACCTCCTGCTCGTCAACCTGAACCTGCTCGGGTGGATCGAGACCGACCTCTCGCCGCTGCCCGACTACTGCCGGCTGATCGCCAGGGCGACGGGCGTGCCGCTCCCGGCCAACTACCCCGTCGTCGGCGAGGACGCCTTCCGGACCGGTACGGGCGTCCACGCCGCCGCCGTGATCAAGGCCGCCCGCAAGGGAGACGCCTGGCTCGCCGATCGCGTCTACTCCGGCGTCCCGGCGGGTCTCGTCGGCCGCCGCCAGGAGATCGAGATCGGGCACATGTCGGGCCGCTCGAACGTGGTCTACTGGCTGGAATCGCGGGGGCTCGAAGCCGAGGAGGCGCTGGTGGACCGGATCTTCGACCACGCCAAGCGTTCCGACCACACGCTGACCGACGCGGAGATCGAGTCGCTCCTAGGTGGCGACCGGGCGGCTACGGCCTGAATCCTCGGAATTCCGACGCCGCCTTCGGAACTTCGACGACGGACCGGGCATTTCCGGCCCCTAAGGGCCAGAACGGGCCACGTATGGCCCGTGGTGAACAAACGGCCCGCCGATTGCGTATTAGCGGCAGAGCGATGAAGCGGACGATGCGGATCCTCCTTCTCGCGGCAGGCCTGGCGCCGCTGACCACGACCCTTCCCGGGGGCGTGCCGTGCTGCGAGCTGCGCTACAC
>DATEDS010000121.1:0-3053 GCA_035281565.1 Gemmatimonadota bacterium | reverse complement strand
CGAGGACGGCGAGAGGGTGAGCTTCGCCGGCGAGGCGACCTCGACCAGCATCTTGAGCGACGGCGTGCCGCCGTTGGACGAGAGCGAGAGGGTCGCGGTGCGGACCCCGTCCTGGAGCCCGGACCGGTCGACCTGAATGGCGAGCTCGACCGCGCCGTCCGGAGACAGAACGCCGCCGTCCGGATCGACGGTCACCCACGCGGGACCGCTGAGGGTCCAGCTCAGCGGCGCTTCGCCCAGGTTGGAGAGCATGGCCGTGGCGGTCGTGACCTCGGGGCCGAGCCGCAGGCTTTCCGGCTCGAAGCGAGCCAGCGCGTTGCCCGCGTTGACGGCCGTGACCGTCACCGGAAACTCCGCGTCGCCGAGCGTGAACCGCACCTCGCCGCCAAAGGTCCCTAGTTCCAGAAGCTGCCTCAGGACGCGGACCGAGACCGTGGTCGCGCCCGGGGCCAGCATTCCCGAGGCGGGCGAAACCTGGAGCCACTCGGCGGACGACGAGGCGCTCCAGGGAACCGAGCTCGCGCCGCGGTTCTCGAGGTCCACCTCGTGCTCGGTCTCTTCGGGCTCGAAGGCCAGACGGGTCGTGGAGATGCCGAAGGTCCCGGACGGGTCCTCCGGACCGGCCGGCCCCTGCTTTTTCCCACAAGCGAAGACGGGCAGGAGGAGGAGCAGGTACGCCGGGGCGCGGCGTGGGAACGTGGAAAACGCCATGGCGGGTGTCCTAGCTGCATCCTCCGTGCCACGTACCGGGCGCCGGAAGGGGCCCCGGTGGGGGCGACGGGTCTTGACGGCCGGTCTCGCATCACGCTAGGCTAGCCCCCCGATGCACGCCACGTTCGACCACGTCCGGCGGTTCGTCTATCGCGGGTGGTTTACCCGCTCCGGGGTGGGCGTCGTGTAGCGCGCGGAACGACTCGTGACCGACCGACCCACCCGGATGCACCGGGTGGGTTTTTTGTTTCCCTGAACGGGCCCCTCGCCGGGCACGCTCCCGGAGGTGGATGGCGCGACCTTTCGATCCCGCCCACGAGATCGCGGCGGACCTCGAGACGCCGGTCTCTGCGTTCCTGAAGCTCCGCGACTTGGAGCCGGTGTTCCTGCTGGAGAGCGCCGCCGGGGGGGAGCGGCTGGGCCGCTACTCGTTCATCGGTCTGGGGGCCCGGCACCGGATCCGGCTCGAGCGGGAGCGGATGGTCGTGGACGGCGTGGAGCGGCGGGTCGAGGGAGATCCCCTGGATGCCCTGAGGGGATGGATGGTCGAGGCCGGGATCGATGCGAGCGGGCTCGCGCGCGGGCCGGCCGGGCTGGTCGGGTTCGTCGGGTACGAGGCCGCGGCATGGTTCGAGCGCCTGCCCGATGGCGGCCCTCCCGTGCTCGATCTGCCGACCGCCGCCTTTGTCGTTCCGGAGGGCCTGCTCACGTTCGACCATCTGCGGTCGACGATCCGCTACCACTCCCTGTCAGCGGGGAGCGAAGGGGACGCTCAGCGGCGAGAGGTCCATCGGGCCCTCGCGGGACCGGCCGAGCGGCCGCGCCCGGCTGCCAGCGCGCCCCCCGTCCCCCACCTCGAAGCGGAACCGTTCCGGGAAGCGGTCCGACGCGCCCAGGAACACATCCGCGACGGCGACGCCTACCAGGTCGTGCTCTCGATTCGGTTCGAGGGCGAGACCGATGCCGACCCCTTCGCCGTCTACCGGGCGCTCCGGATCCTAAACCCGTCTCCCTATCTCTACTATCTGCGCGTGGCGGGGGCGTCGTTCGTGGGGTCGAGCCCCGAGGCCCTGGCCCGGCTGGAAGGGCGACGCGCGCTGCTCCGACCGATCGCGGGGACCCGGCCGCGCGGCGCGGACGACGAGGAGGACGCGGCCCTGGCCCGTGAGCTCTCGGCCGACGCCAAGGAGAACGCCGAGCACACGATGCTGGTCGACCTCGCCCGGAACGACCTCGGGCGAGTGGCAGCGACGGGAACCGTCGGGGTCTCTGCGTTCATGGAGATCGAACGGTACAGCCACGTCATGCACCTGGTGAGCACGGTCGAGGGAGTGCTCCGGACGGGCGCGGACCAGTTCGACCTCTTCCGTTCGGCATTTCCGGCCGGGACGGTGACCGGCGCCCCCAAGATCCGCGCGATGGAGATCCTGAACCGGCTCGAGGGCGCCGCGCGCGGGCCCTACGCGGGCGCGGTCGGCTACTTCGGCGTCGACGGGAACATGGATCAGGCGATTGCGATCCGGACCCTCGTGTTCCGGGACGGCCGCTACGTGTTCCAGGCCGGCGCGGGCATCGTCGCCGACAGCGTGCCGGAGCGAGAGCACGCCGAGGTCCTGAGCAAGGGACGGGTGATGGAGCAGGCACTTCAGCTCGCGGCGGAGCCGTTATGAGGATCCTCGTCATCGACAACTACGACTCCTTCACCTGGAACCTCGTCCAGGCGCTGGCGGGAAACGGTCGCGAAGTTCTGGTGCGGAGGAACGACGAGGTGCAGCCCGACGGGATCGAGGCGCTCGAACCGACCCACATCGTGATCTCGCCGGGGCCGGGTCGGCCCGAGGACGCCGGACAGATCTGCGCGATCGTCGAACGGTGGCAGGAGCGGCTCCCGCTGCTGGGGGTCTGCCTCGGTCACCAGGCGATCGGCCACGTGCACGGCGCCCGGATCGAGCGCGCACCGCGCGTGGTCCACGGCCAGGCGTCGCGAGTCTATCACGACGGCCGCTCGATCTATGCCGGGCTCGCGAACCCGTTCGCCGCGGCCCGCTACCACAGCCTGCTGGTGGACGAGCACGGCCTTCCCTCGACCCTCGAGGTCGCGGCCTACACGTCGGAGGGGGAGATCATGGGGCTGCGCGTGGCGGGTACGCGGACGGAGGGCGTACAATTCCATCCCGAATCGATCCTGACCGCCGACGGCCGTCGCCTGCTCGAGAACTTCGTCCGGGGGGCCGCGTGAACGGAGTCCGGGCGATCCGCGGGGCGGTGCAGGCGGTCGAGAACTCGCGTGCCGCGATCGAGACCGCCACGCGTGAGCTCCTGTCCGCGATGGCCGAGCGGAA
>DATEDS010000120.1:0-2652 GCA_035281565.1 Gemmatimonadota bacterium | reverse complement strand
CTCCCTCGTGATCGCACGAGGACGCGCCGGAGGACCTCGACGTCGAAGATGAGCCGCCGGAGCACCACGGCGCGCTCCTCGATCTCCACCGATCGCTGGGCGCGAATGGTCCTCGCCGGCAGGACCATTGCGGCGAGGACGATCAGGTGGGCGATCGCGATGGAACGGCGTCGGCTATGCATACAGTGGGGCGACCGACGGGTCAGGATTCCACTTCGAATCCTGCCCCGCACTCGAGCAGGGGGCCGATCCAGTACACCTCGAGGAACGTGATGTCGCGGGTCGAGACGGTGCACGACTTCACGGCGAGCTCCACCCCGTTTCGACCGGCGCGGAAGGTGTAGCTGTCCCCTCGCTTGACGTTCAGGAAGGTCTGCCGGAAGACCGTACCGACATCGACGGGCCTACATACCTGGCAGCACGGGAAATCCTCGCCGGGCGCGAAGAGATGAATGCACTCCCCCGTAGCGAGACCGCCGCTGCTCGCCCCGCTTACCCCATACAGTCTGATGTTCGCCCGGAACTCGTCTCCCACGGCCAGCGGATTGTCCGTCTCGTCGCCGCTGCACGAGCCGCCCTCCAGAACCAGGACCATGGCGGGTAGGAGGAGGAGAGTCCACACCGTGCGAGAGCGCTGCATTTCCGGCCTCCTGGCGTGTTGTTTCCGGCGTCGTGGGAGGAGCCCGCGAGCGTCCCACCCCCAACGGGGGGCGACGGATCGGGGTCTCTTTTCCGGGATATCGCAGAAACCGGCTGGTTCGGTCGATTTCTCCGGCGTCGCCGAGGACGATTCGGCTCGGAACGACGAAGCCCCGCCGGGCGGGCGGGGCTCCTGAGAACCTGGTGGGCCTGGGTAGAGTCGAACTACCGACCTCACGCTTATCAGGCGTGCGCTCTAACCACCTGAGCTACAGGCCCTGTAGGTGTTGCAGGCGGGAACGGGGAAAATACCCCCCCCGCGCGGAGCCCGCCACGCTGGAGGGTCAGAAGAAGTCCTCGTACTTCTGGGGATCGATCCCCACGCGGCGGAGCGCGTTCTTGACGGCCGGCTTGTCGTAGCTCCCGGCCGCTTTCACGAAGCCGACTGCGGCCGCGTCGGCATTCACGGTGCGCAGGCCGTGCGCCTCGGCGTGCACCTCGGCGGCCTCCCGCGCCCGGCGCTCGTGGTCCTCGCGGATCCGCCGGTCCAGCTGGAGGAGCAGCTTGCGGAACTGGTCCTCGGCGCGGGGCTCCCACTCCATGATCGCAATCTACCGACACCGGGCCCCTCCCGCCGTCCGCAACGCTCGCGGGGCCGTCCTTCCGGCCGGCCGTCGCCGCTAGACCCGGACCGTGGCGATCGTTAGCATTAGGCGTCCGCCGTCCACGGCCCTCAACCGGAGGTTCCCCCTGCGCGCGTCGACGATCGTGCTACTGCTCATGGCCCTGCTGATCGCGGCTCCGGCGCTCGCCCAGGAGCCCGCCGCGGGCGACACTCTCGAGGTCCTTCCCGACGACCATCCGTCTCGACCCCAGCCTCCGCCCGGCGTCGGTCCCGGTCCTCTGGCGTTCCTCGGGAGGATCCTGTTCGCGCCGTTCCGCATGGCCGACGTCGCGCTGAAGGGCACGACCGTCGTGATCGAGGAGGAAGCGGGCGGCTTCGCCGCCGGGCTCTCCGACCGCCCCGATGCGCCTCAGGAGGCGAGCCATTTCGGCTTCCGTGCGGGCTCGATCGGGACCCGCTCGGGGTTCGTCGGCGGCGGCTTCACCTACGAACTGTTCCCGGGCGCCGGCGGCCCCACGGCCGGGATCAGCGCGGCCGTCACGAACCGGCTCTACCAGGAGTACTCCGCCTTCGCCGGCTGGAACGATCCGGACGACGCGCCGTGGCTCCGCGTCACCGGCTACTACGACGTCGACCACATGAACGAATTCTGGGGCATCGGCCCCGACAGCGACGAGGAGGAGGACGAGTCCGGCTTCTCGTGGGAGCGCTGGGGCGGCGTCGCGGCCGCCGGCCTTCCGCAGGGCTGGATCGTCAACGGTGAAGTGCACGCCGCCTACGAGCGGTCGTTCTTCTACGAGACCTACGACGACAACCAGCGCAACACGGTCGAGCACTTCGTCGGGACGCCCGGCGTCGACCTGCCGCAGCAGGAGCTGTGGAGCCCCGGCGGCACGGTCCGACTCGACCTCAGGAACAGCGCGGGGCATCCGACGCGGGGTCTCATGCTCGAGGGCTCGGGATCGGTGTGGCGCTCGGTCGACGACGAGCTGCCGTTCGACTGGACGCAGTACGGCGGCCGGGTTCAGGCACACCTTCCGCTCGGGAGCGACTGGCACATCATCAGCGTCGGGGGCGGCTTCGAGACCGTCGAGCCGGAAGACGATGACTCGGTGATCCCGTTCGCCTACCTGCCGGACCTCGGCGGCTCGCGGCGCCTGCGTGGCTATCCGTCGTGGCGCTGGACCGATCAGGCCGTGGGCTGGGCAACCGCGGAATACCGGTACCGGATCTGGGAGGAGCACACCTGGCGAGCGACTCCCGGCGTGCTCGAGGCCGCTCTCTTCGCCGACGCCGGCGACGTCGCCCCCGAGGTGGGGGATCTCGACACCGAGGACCTCAAGACCTCCTACGGGCTCGAGGTGCGGATGTTCCTCAAGGACAGCGCG
>DATEDS010000119.1:0-4039 GCA_035281565.1 Gemmatimonadota bacterium | reverse complement strand
GACAGGTCGCCCCGTCGGGCGGTGACGATCTCCCGCGCATCGAGCCCAACGACAACCGCAAGCCCGCCGGACGGCTAGCGGACGGAGTGCTCGCCCTGCGCCTCGTGGCGCGGGAGGGCGCGTGGCACCCGCACGGGTTCGACCGCCCCGGCATCCGCATCGGCGCGTTCGCGGAAGATGGCGGACCGCTGGAGATCCCGGGTCCGATGGTCCGTGTGCCCGTGGGGACCGAGGTGCGGACGACCGTGCGCAACCGGCTGGACAAGCCGCTCGCCGTCTACGGACTGGGAGCCGAGCGCGGCGTCTCCGGCGACAGCGTCCTCGTCGAACCCGATGGGGAAACGGAATTCGCTTTCGTCGCGAACGAACCCGGCACCTACTACTACCTCGGCAGGACGGAGCTGCCCGGCGTCCCGGACCCTCTGTGGACCGGGAGCCTCCACGGCGCGATCGTCGTCGACCCGCCCGGCGCCGCGATCCGCCCGGGGGACCGCGTCTTCGTGCTCTCGTCGTGGTTCACGTTCGACACGACGAACTTCAGCGATCTGTCCGACGACGCGGTCATCACCGCCAACGGCCTCGCCTGGCCCTATACCGAAGTCGTCGAGGCGACCCAGGGCGACAGCCTGGAATGGCGGTGGATCAACCTGTCGGCGCTCGACCACCCCATGCACCTCCACGGCTTCCACTTCCGGGTGGACGCCAGGGGCGACGGGGTGCGCGACACGCTCTACGCTCCTGAACGGCGTCAGCTCGCCGTGACCGAGCACGTGGGACCCGGCCACACCGCGACGACCACCTGGTCTCCGGATCGCCCCGGAAACTGGATCTTCCATTGCCACATGCTGAGCCACATGTCGACGATCGAGATCGTCAACTCCGCCCTCGTCGAGCGCGCTGCGGGCCACGGCCACGACGCGCAGCACATGATGGGAATGCTGGTCGTCGGGATCCGCGTGCAGCCGTCCGGAGAACGAAAGGACCTGCAGCCCGAAGCCCGTCGGCTTCGCCTCCTGATCCGCTCGCGGCCGGAGGTCTATGGCATCTATCCCGGCTATGCCTACGTGCTGGGCGGAACGCCGGAGGCGGAGGATCCCGAAGCCCTTACCGTGCCGGGCTCCACTCTCGTCCTCGAGAAGGGCGAGCCCGTGGCGATCACGCTGGTCAACCAGTCCCACGAGCCGGCGGCCGTGCACTGGCACGGGATCGAGCTCGAGAGCTGGCCGGACGGCGTGCCCGGCTGGAGCGGCGAGGACCGTCGGGTCCTGCCGGCCATCGCCGCCGGCGACTCGCTCACCGTGCGCTTCACGCCGCCGCGGGCGGGCACCTTCATGTACCACTCCCACTTCAACGAGATGCAGCAGACGAGCTCCGGCCTCTACGGCCCCATCGTAGTGCTCGAACCCGGCGAGTCGTTCGACCCCGAGACGGACCGCGTGCTCGTGTTCAGCGACGGCGGACCCTGGTCCAGCTTCCTCGACGCGTCGACGATCCCGCCGACCTTGCTGAACGGTCGCGTGGATCCGGAGCCGCTGGAGCTGCGCGCCGGAACGACGTACCGGTTCCGCTTGATCAACATCCTCACCGAGACCGGGATCGGCGTGGGACTCCACCGGGGAGAGGAGCCCGTGGAGTGGCGGGCGATCGCCAAGGACGGCGCGGATCTCCCGCCGGCGCTCGCCACCGGACGGCCCGCGCGCCTCCGTTTCCTGCCCGGCGAGATCTACGACTTCCAGTTCACTCCCGAATCCCCGGGAGAGCTCGAGCTCGCCTTCGGCAAGGGAGAGCCGGAGACCTTCACCCGCGTGCCGGTGCGGGTGCGGTGACGCCGCTCGGCGGGGCAGCGCCGCTCAGCTCTTCCAGTCTTCTTCTCCGTCCACGTACATGAGGGATCCCGGCGTGGTCAGCGTCTCCCCGGTCTCGAGCAGGGTCTTCAGCCCCGAGAGGATCATCGGCCAGCCGCCGTAGAGCTCCTCGTTGGCGCCCTCGCGGAGCTGGTCGTGCATGACGGTGAGGCGGCAGGAGTCCTGGATCTGCTCGATCTCCCAGGTCACCCGCGAGGTCCCCTCCTCCTTGACCTCGTCGCTCCACAGGGCGCGGAAGCTCTGGACGAGCCGCCGGGGCGGATCGACCTCCAGGTTCTCCCCCTCGAGGATCGGCGGGTTCGACGGTTCTCCCGGGATGCCCTTGTAGGACGAACCGGTCTTCCAGTCCGAGTACGCGGCGACGCCGAACGTGTACTTGGCGCGCATCCCGGGATCGGTGATCGCCTGCCAGAGCCGCTCCGGCGTCGTCTTGATGTAGATCTCGAAGACCTTCTCCATCGTTCGCTCCAGTCTCTGCTTGAGGTCGCTCAACGTGGCGGCCCACGGTTCGGCGTACTTGCTCACCCAGCGGTCGTGGACGAGCCGGATCGGGACGGGGTTGAGGAAGTGGAGCTTTTCGCGCCCGCGCTTCCGCGTGACGACGAGACCTGCCTCCCCGAGGACCTTCAGGTGCTTCATGACGCCGAAGCGGGTCATCGGAAGGCGCGCCTGCAGCGCGCTCAGGTTCTGGCCGTCCTCCCGGTAGAGGGCGTCCAGGAGCTCCCTCCTGGTGGGATCCGCCAGCGCCTTGAACACGGCGTCCATGCCGGATAATATGTGACCGATAGGTCACCTGTCAACCCACCGGCGGAATCCGGACCACGCGCGTCTCCGCGGAGACGCCTGCGGCCTATTTCCTGCGGACGACGGCGGTGAGGCCACCCGTCGGCCGCAGCGTGATGCTGGCCATGGGGACCGGGCGATCCGCGCCCCACTCGATCCGGAACCGCTGCGCGATCGCGGCCACGATGAGCGCGAGCTCCATGCGCGCGAACTCGCGTCCGATACACATCCGGGGGCCTGCGCCGAAGGGCAGGTAGGCGAGTCGAGGCAGCTGCCGCTCGAAGTCGGCGGTCCAGCGGTCCGGGTCGAACCTGAGCGGGTCGGGGTAGAAGCGGTCGTCCCGGTGGAGCACCCAGGGGAAGACGAAGAGGGTCGTTCCCGCGGGCAGCGGCCAGCCGAGGATCTCGTCCTCGTCGAGGGCCTCACGGCCGAAGGAGTACGCCGGCGGGTAGAGCCGCATCGACTCCTTGACGACGCGCTCGGTGAAGGGGAGCCGCGGAAGGTCCGCGACACCCGGTGCGCCGCCGAGCGCGTCGGCCTCCGCCTCCAGCCGTTCCGCCACCGTGGGATGCTGCGAGACCAGGTACCACGTCCAGGTCAGCGCGAGCGCGGTCGTCTCGTGGCCGGCGAGGAGCATCGTGATCGTCTCGTCGCGGAGCTGCTCCCCGCTCATCGGCCGTCCCTCCTCGTCTCTGGCCTGCATGAGCGCCGACAGGAGGTCGCCGCGATCGCGCCCGTCCCGGTGCTCGGCGATGATCCGGTACACGAGGCGGTCCATGCGGTCGACCGCCCGGCGGTAGCGCCGGTTCCCCTTCGTGGGCAGCCAGTCCGGGAGGAGGACGGGGCGGCGGATCCTTCGCGCGATCTCCTCGATGCCGGTGTCGAAGGCCGCCCCGATCTCGGCGACGTCCCCGGCCACCTCGCTGTCGAAGAGGGTCTTCGAGACCACGCGGAAGGTGATCGAGGTCATCTCGTGGCGGATGTCCCGCTCCTCCCCATCCCGCCAGCCCCCGATGCGATCGAGCGCGTAGTCGACCATCACGCGCGCGTACTCGGAGATCCGGTCGTGGTGGAAGGCGGGCTGGACGAGCCGTCGCTGGCGGCGCCAGTCTTCGCCCTCGTTGGTGAGGAGCCCCTTGCCGAAGATCGCCTCGACCTTGCGCCAGAAGAACGTGTGCTTGACGTAGTTCCTCTGGTTCGACACGAGCACCCGGTCGACCGCGTCGGGGGAGCTGAGGAGCCACGCCTCTCGGTTGACGAGCCGGAAGCGCGCCACCTCGCCGTGCTCGCGCGCGATCCGAGTGGCGAAGCCCAGCGTGTCGGCGGCGAACTCCCGTAGGTTGCCGAGAACCGGGTGACCCGGCGGACCCGGCGGCAGCTCACGGGCCGCG
>DATEDS010000118.1:0-2307 GCA_035281565.1 Gemmatimonadota bacterium | reverse complement strand
GCCGGAGAGACGACGACCGAGCCCCCGCGCAGGGCCCCACCCCCGGCCCGATCGCCCGAAACCCCGATCGCCCGGCCCCGGCCCTCGGAACGCGCGCCGAGGGTCCGCACGATCCCGCCGACCACGCTTCTCGCCCCCCTCGCCCCGCTCGAGGCCACGCCGGGCGGGGTGGGGCGCCGGACCGTGCCCCTCGACACGCGACGGATCGAGATCCAGCGGGCCGAGTCGCTGCTGGCGTCGCGGCTGGCCGACCTGCCCGGAGCCGGCGTCCCCCGCGAGCCCTCGGTCGGGCTCGCCGAAGGCGGCGGCGTGACCGTCCCCATCCCCTGGGGCGGGTTCATCCCGGAAGATCGGAAGGACCGGGTGTGGCGAGAGGAGCGGTGCGCCGGGAAGGACGCGGAAGAGGCGGACAAGCCGGGCGAGGCCGAAGCCCGGAACGCCCAGTGTGACTGAGCGCTACACGTACCCGCGCAGCCGGGTCGCCTCCAGGACCCGGGAGATCCCGATCATGTAGGCCGCGATCCGGTGGCTGAGGCGCTCCACCTGGCCGGTCGTGTGGACGTCCCGCCACGCGGTCGTGATGAACCGCTCCAGCTCGCGGTTCACCTTGTCGAGGGACCAGCGGAACTCCTGGATGTTCTGGACCCACTCGAAGTAGGAGACGATCACTCCGCCGGCGTTCATCAGGAGATCCGGCAGCACCGTGATGCCGCGCCGCATGAGCGTCTCGTCGCCGGCCGGGGTGGTCGGATGGTTGGCCGCCTCGATCACCAGGCTCGCCCGGACCTTCTCCGCGACCGGGGCCGTGATCACCCCGCCCACCGCGGCCGGGATCAGGATGTCGCAGTCGCAGACCAGGAGCTCCTCCTGGGTCAGCGGCTGGGTGTCGGGAAACTCCGCCACCGAACCCGTCTTCTCCACGTGGTGGAGGAGTCGCGGGATGTCGAGCCCCTCGCCGTTGTAGATCCCGCCCTCGATGTCGGAGACCGCGACGATGCGGGCTCCCGTCCGGGCCAGGATTCGGGCGCCCCAGCTTCCGACGTTCCCGAATCCCTGGATCGCGATCCGCGAATTCTCGAGCCGGAAGTCGAGGTCCTTCTGCGCGGCGTCGAGAACGTAGGCCATGCCCTGCGCGGTCGCCTGTTCGCGGCCCGGCGAGCCGCCCAGCGGGATCGGCTTGCCGGTCACGATCCCCGGCGTATAGCCGTGTTTCTGGCCGTAGGCGTCCATCATCCAGGCCATGATCTGGGCGTTGGTGTTCATGTCGGGGGCCGGGATGTCGCGGTTGATCCCCAGGATGTAGGAAATGTGCTGGGTGTAGCGGCGCGTCATCTCGCGAATCTCGCGCTCGCTCATCCGCCGGGGATCGACCTGGATCCCGCCCTTGGCGCCGCCGAAGGGGAGGTCCACGACCGCGGTCTTCCAGGTCATGATCGAGGCCAGCGCCCGGATCTCGTCGAGATCGGCCGAAGGATGGTAGCGGATCCCCCCCTTGTACGGGCCGCGGGCCCCGTTGTGCTGGACCCGGTAGCCGATGAAGACCTCGAGGTGCCCGTCGTCCATCCGCACCGGGACCTCGACCCTGAGCTCCCGGTACGGGGTCTTCATGAGGAGTCGGTAGTCGTCGGGGATGCCGGCGGCGGTCGCCCCCTGGTCGAAGTAGTGGTTCACCGCGGCGAACGGGCTCGCCTCGATGTCCTCTCCCTCGGGGATCGGGGCCTCGCGCCGGGGCCCGCCGGCCGCCGTGGCGGCCGGCGGCTTCTCCCTCGTGACCCGTTCGTTCATGCGGCGGCGAGTATACCGTTCCACGCGGTTCGGCGTCGAACGTCCATCGGCGTCCCGGCGATGGGCGAGGTATGTTCGGACCGATGCCGCTCGATCCGCACGCCGCCGCCTCCCCCGTCCGCTGGATGGAGTGGGGCCCGGCCGCCTTCGCCCGCGCCCGCGCCGAGGACCGCCCGATCCTGCTGCGGATCAGCGCGGTCTGGTGCCATTGGTGCCACGTCATGGACGAGACCACCGACGCCGACCCCGAGGTCGCGCGGCGGATGAACGAGTGGTTCGTCCCCGTCCGGGTGGACAACGACGAGCGGCCGGACGTGAACGACCGGTACAATCTGGGAGGATGGCCGACCACCGCCTTCCTGACCCCGGACGGCGCGCTGATCACGGGCGGCACCTACTTCCCGGCCGATGCCTTCCGCGAGATCCTGGAGCGGATCCACCGCGCCTGGACGGGGAGCCGCGACCAGCTGGACGCCGAGGTGCGCCGGATCGCCGAGCGGCGCGGGCGGGCCGCCCGCGAGG
>DATEDS010000117.1:0-2249 GCA_035281565.1 Gemmatimonadota bacterium | reverse complement strand
TGTGGGTCGAGATCCAGACCATTCGCAAGGTCCACATCACGGTGGACCGCATCCAGGCGGGGTTCGGGCACCTGGTCCTCGACACGGTGTTCGTCGAGCAGCTCGGTCCGGCGATCAACTCGGCCAAGTCGATGTTTCTTTACGGCGACTCCGGAAACGGGAAGACCAACATGGCGGAGTCGATCGCCCGCATGCTGGGCGGTGACATCTTCGTGCCGTACGCCGTTGACGTCGACGGCCAGGTCATGGTGGTCTACGATCCCGTCTACCACCGGGCGCTCCCCGACGGGCCCGAGCCGGCGGCGAACGGCGACGGTCCGGACTGGCTGGAGAACGCTCCCGGCCACGACCAGCGCTTCGCACGGGTCCATCGGCCGGTCGTGTTCACCGGCGGCGAGCTGACGCTCGAAGATCTGGACCTTCAGTACGACACGACCAGCAAGATCTACCAGGCGCCTTTCCAGGTGAAGGCGAACGGCGGTGTCCTGATCATCGACGACTTCGGCCGTCAGCGGGTTCGGCCCCGCGACCTTCTCAACCGGTGGATCGTGCCGCTCGAGAAGCGGATCGACTTCCTGACGCTCCACACCGGCCACAAGTTCCCGGTGCCGTTCGACTGCCTGCTGATCTTCGCCACGAACCTGAACCCGACCGAGCTCGTGGACGAGGCGTTCCTGAGGCGGATCCACTACAAGATCCACGTCCCGAGCCCGACGTACGATCAGTACGTCCAGATCTTCCGCCGGTGCTGCGTCGCGAAGCAGATCCCCTTCGTGGCGGGGCGGGTGCAGTACATCTACCGGCAGTACTACGAACGGCTCTCGATGCCCGCGCGGTCCTGCCATCCTCGGGACCTCATCGACCACTTGTGCGATACGGCGCGGTACCTGAACCACAAGCCCGAGTTGACCGTCGACCTGCTGGACCGGGCCTGCAAATCGTACTTCCTGGACATGCCCGACGAGAGCTACGTCCCGGATCCCGCCGAGTACCGCTACGGCGGTCGCCAGCAGGCGACCGTTGGCTCGATCGCCGAGATGATCTCGGAACCGGAGGAGCCGGCGCCGGCCGCGGAGGAATCCGGCGATACCGTCGACCCCGCGTCCCCCGGAGGTGCGTAGACCCGGCAGCAGGCAGGGGTGCGCATCGACGCCGTGAAGAAGCAGCCGCCGTCCCGTCCCCTGCCCGCCTCGGATTATGACGAGGTGAGGTTCCGCGAGGCCCTCCGGGTCCTGGGTCTGTTCGCGCCGGTCACCATGGAAGAGATCCAGACCGCGTACCGGCGGCGGGCCAAGACGTATCATCCCGATCGTTTCGCCCTGCACGGCGACGCCGCCGACGCGACCCGCCAGATGGAACGCATCAACCTGGCGCACGGGTACGTCGTCGAGCACTACGAGACCTTCGACCGCTCGCGGAACCGGGCCCTCCGGCGCGCGATGGCCGGCGATCCGCCCGTCCGGGCCTGGCAGGAGATCCTGCTCCTGCCCGTCACCACGGTCTATTCGTTGGCCCTGCTGGTGGCCGCCGGTCCGGCCGCGGCACTGACCGGAGCGGCCGGAGCTCCCGGGGCCCTCATGACACGACGCCAGCGATGGGCCGTGCGGCTCCGCGAGAAGTGGCTCCAGGCCGGTCCGCACTTCGTTGTGGTCGCAGCCTTCGCGGCCCTCGAGACGTGGGGCATCGGCCCGCCCGCGGTACGGTGGTGGCTCGGCCTGTCGCTCCTCGTCATGCTGGCCTCGGACGTGGCGAGCCGCGCGACCGGCGAGAGGAACCCCCTCAGGCAGCACCGGACCATGGAGCGGCTCCAGGCGTTCGTCCGCGGGTAGGCGGCTGCGGGAGGCGGCCTGTTGGGCGTCCCCTCCTGGCGCACTGTGCTCATGAATTTGGCAAATCCATTCGCACAGCGATCCCGCGGGAGGTGACCAAGGCCGACAACACGGATACGGATATAGACGCCCGCGGATAACGGCACCCGGCCGGACCCGCTCTATATTCCCTTCATGTTCCGTGATCGGGCCTCCCGTACCGCTTTCCTGGTCACCCTGCTCGTCCATGCGCTCGTGGTCGCGCCGGTGTGGGGAGGCTTCGAGCTCGGCCGGGCGCGCGGGACTCCGCCCACCCCTGAGCGGGATCCCCTCCGTTTCACCTTCGTCGACCCACCGGACGCCCCCGAGGAACTACCGGAAGAGCCGACCCCCCTGCTGTCGTCCGAGGACCATCGGGCGGCCCAGCCGGAAGCGCCCGAG